>NC_015574.1:600000-810000 GCF_000214725.1 Methanobacterium paludis
GACGATGCAAAACACTACGATAAGTATGGCAGGGTTCTTGCAGTGGTGTATGCTGGTAACATGAACATAAACCAGGAGCTTTTAAAGCGGGGATATGCAGAGATCATGTACATACCACCTTCTGAATTTCCCAAGGGACTAGGTAATTTGTAGTAGTCACCAAATCAAAGGAAATTAAGTTCAATGGGAATTAGTCCAATAAGAATTAAAGTTCAATGGGAATTAGTCCAATAAGAATTAAAGTTCAATGGGAATTAGTCCAATAAGAATTAAAGTTCGATATGAAGTTAAATTTGATAAAGCAATTTAATAAAATATCTAATGAGTATTCATGACTATTTTGAACTCAACAGAGAATAATATTCCCCATCAGACCTTTGAACCCTCTTAATGAGTCCCTTATTCTCAAGGCTGATAATGAGCTTGTAAGTTTTTTGGGTACTGAGCTTTAAATCACCGTATAACATGTTTCCCTCTAAAAAGTACCTTGAAACAAGCTTTGATTCTCCTGCAAGCTTCTTAATTATCTCAAAAGCCTTCTCTTCCATATCATCTAATTCTTCTTTTCTAACGTCTGCTTTTGATTCTACAACGTTTATATCATCGGATTTTTCCAGTTTTATGTGATCGTTGACGTTTGATATTATCTTTTTGTCTTCTAAAATCTTTAAAATATCTTTAAGTTCCATTTCAGAGAGATCTAAATCTAATTTCAGGATATTGTAGGGTGCACCTTCCTTATATTCACCCTGAAAGTATTTTATCTGGTTTAAGACAATGTTTTCCTTTTTGGTTATGTGGATCATATATTAGTAGTTGGATTTTGGATTATATAAAAATTTCAAGTATTGCTCTAAGTAATTTTTAATATAATGATTAAGAAATATTCTTAAAGAATTGATTTATCACAATAAAATTCGCGAAATTCTAAATAAAAGAATATACTACAGGTTAAAACAGGCGGAAGGGTTATATGCTGGATTCTCTTTATGAAAAAACTCTTGAAAATAAAGATAACATAAAAGAAAGTATAGAAATTTTTTTAGGAAATATAAATGTTGATCCATCCATATCTTGGAGAAATTATCCTATAACTGAAACTGATATTGATGTAACCATTTCTGCAGGTGATGGAAGCATCAACAAAAAGAAATTTCTGGATTTTATATTCTATGTCATCGATGCAGAATGCCTTGTATACAACAAGGGGATTAAAACGATTGAAAGTTCTGAAGTAAACATAATACCTCATCACAGGTACGTTGAGGATCGTTTAAGGAGTTATATGGGTATTTTTGAGATTAAAAATGCTTTAAGGGCATTTGAACAGCATGATGTTGATTTGTTGCTATTCGATGGCTCTATTTTAGGAAACCTTATAAGGCCATTTCCCCTTCAAAAGGAACTCCAAAACCAGGTAAAGGAAAAAATAAAAGTTAAATATTTGCCAATGCTTGAAAAGGAATTGAAACATTCAAAATCAGGAATATGTTCATCTAAATTTTTCAAACTGATGGAAAATGATTTTAAAAATAAGATTGAGTCAATGATATATCTTGAAAATCTTGAAAGCCTCCTAATTATCAGCAAACTTTTGATGCGTAAGGAAAAGGTAGTGGCAATATCTAAAACCTCGACAAATAACGATTACTTTGATTGTGAAATTCCAGACATGGCAATATTTGATAAATTCAAAAAAGAAGGGTACTCCGAGCCAAAATATTTGAATGTGTCTAAACGGGTAAAAAGAGATTTTCCAGTTTGCAATGGATTTTTCAGAAGTTTAACATTCACAATATTTTACGCTCGCTTGGAGGACCATAAAAACATCCTGAAATTTGAACTGCCATACAAAGCCACCGAAGACGAAATAAAAAATATTTTAAGTGTTATAAAGGGTAACAGCGTAGAAGGTTATCCTTACTTGTTGAAAAAAGCCCATAATGATGTTGTAATTCGAAAAACAGATATTGAACGTCTTTCGAAGATAATTGGATTTTTAGAAAAGAGTGGGAGGGAGATGCTATGAAAGAAGTCATTGGAAGGTGTATAGGAGAGACTACACTTGGTTATGTAAGCTTCGTCTCCAAGGAAATGCCCAAAGTTGGGGAATATGTTTCATTAAATTATGATAATAAAAATGTCCTGGGAATGATAGAAGCCCTTGTTAGGGGCAGTGTTTCAATCAATGATGATATTTACGACCCCAAAACCATTGAGAGGATAAGAGAAATTGAAGGAGACGACCATTACGTAAAAGGAAAGGTCAGAATTCTTGGGGACATAGACAACGATCTCAGAATTCCACGGACACCAGCACCTCCTGGAACTGAAATAAAAACAGCTGATTGCGAGGTTCTAAAAGAGATATTTCATGTTGATAAATACGGTTTGAAACTTGGAAACCTCATAACACAGGAAGAAGTTGAAATAGAAGTTGACATAAACAAAATGGTGACGCGACACTTGGCTGTTTTAGCAATGACCGGTGCAGGAAAATCAAACACGGTTTCGGTCATTGTAGATGGGCTTTTAAAAGTTAATGGAAGTGTATTAATATGCGACATGCATTCTGAGTATGTTAACACGGAGTTTGGTGAAGATAAGGTTAACATAATAAAGCCAGAGATCAACCCCCTCTACCTTTCTTTTTCTGAAATCAAAAAGCTGTCCAACATACCACCAAACGCCTACGTCCAGGAGAGATACTTTAGAAAAGCCTATAAATTGGCCAAAAAAACTTTAATGAAAGGTTCAAGGGGAAAAGATTTCATAGCTTTAATATTAAGCCAGCTTGAATCGTGGATTTTAGAAGTGGACGCTGATTCATCTGAAGATAAATCAAATTCATCTGTTAATGCTTCCGACAGAAAATCCATAACCGATGTTTTAAACAAGATAGAACACATGCATGAGATGTACGGGAACATCCTGAACATGGAAGCAAGGGACATTATAGACAACCTTGAAATTGGTAAAGCCAACATACTGGATCTGGGTGCAGTTGACGAGTTTGCATCAGATGTTGTTGTAAGCCACGTTCTTCGAAACGTTTTAAGTAGTAGAAAAGAATTTTTAAGAACTAAAGATGGTCTTTCATTTCCAATATTTTCAATAATTGAGGAAGCCCATATTTTAGCCCCTCAAAACAGAAAAACGGAGTCTAAAAACTGGATAAGCAGGATAGCAAGGGAGGGCCGTAAATTTGGAGTTGGACTTTGCTTGGTCAGCCAGAGCCCAAAATCACTGGATTCCGATGCTCTTTCACAGGCAAACAACATGATAATCCTCAGACTGGTGGAGCCCACAGACCAGAGCCATGTACAGAGGGCCAGTGAAAGCCTCAGTGACGACCTAATATCACAGCTGCCATCGCTCAACATAGGAGAAGCAATTGTATTGGGGCTGATGACAAGGATACCCACCTTGGTCAAGATAGATGAATTCAAGGGCAAGATATCTGGAGGAGACCTCAACATCGTTGAGGAATGGTCCAGATCCCTAAAACATAAGAAAGAAATTCTTGAAGAGCAGAAAAAGGAGTATGAGGATCTTGGGGGAGATTATTGATGCAGTTTGTACACCTATCTGACACACACCTCGGTTACAGACAGTACGGGCTTTTGGAACGTGAAAACGATTTTTTAGAAGTTTTTGACCAGGCAATTGATGAGGTGGTGAGGGAAAGGCCGGATTTTGTTATACACTCTGGTGACCTATTTGAGTACTCAAGACCTCCAACAAAGGCTTTACTAACGGCACAAAAGGATATTTTAAGGTTAAAAGAAGAAAAGATCCCAATTTATGCAATAGCAGGTAATCACGACATCATAATGAGGAAAAACGCTCTGCCACCACAGATCTTGTACAGGGACTTTGGTTTGAAACTTATAAGTCCAAAAAAACCATTCTATCTGGAAAACGATGTTTTCATAGGTGGAGCACCATATGCTTCCAAATACAACTCAAAACATCTCATAGAAAGGCTTAAAAGTATTGAAAAATCGTCCATTGAATACAAAAAAAGGATACTGGTTCTTCATCAGGGTATAGACCGTTACATACCCTATGAGTATGAGCTTAAGATTGGTGATGTTCCCAAAAGTTTCAACTACTGTGCATTCGGCCATATCCATGAAAGGGTGGTGGATGATTTTGGTGATGGAAAACTGGCGTATCCAGGTTCCACTGAAATATGGCGCTCAAACGAGATGGAAGGTTATAAGAAGAATGGTAAAGGATTTTACCTTGTTGACATCGGTGGTGAGATACCTGAAATTGAAAAAATCAACCTTAAACTTCCAAGAGAATTCATAAAAGAAACCATCCAATACCACAAGCTTAAAGATGAAATATCAAAACTAAACAACTGTATCAAAGACCTTCCAAAAAAGCCTTTACTCCAGCTCACTGTAACTGGGGGGAATCTGAGTAGATCGGAGTTGTATGAAACTATTAACAGTGCATTTTCCGGTACCTGTCTATCTGTAAGGTCAAACTACCAGCCTGATCTACTTGAAGGTGACCAGAACCTTCTGGAAATGGGGAAGGACGCCCTTGATATTAAAAATATACTTGAAATGCGTCTTAAAGATTTTAATAACGAAAAAGTTTCGGAACTTGCAACAGAACTCCTAAAAGAGATGTCTGAAGGGGACTTTAAACGGGCTGAAGCTATTACAAAGGATTTTTACGAGGGATTGTATGATAATTGAAAGCCTGACAATGAAAAACTTCAAATCACACAGGGACACTCATATAGATTTTAGCACGGGCATATCAGTCATAATGGGAGAAAATGGGGCCGGAAAATCCAGTATACTTGAAGCTGTGAGTTTCGCACTTTTTAAACAGCATTCTGGTAAGAAAATTGAACAGCTTATTAAAATAGGTCAAAAAAAGAAGATGGTTGTGGATCTCCAGTTCCAAACAAACGGCAGAACTTACCTGGTTTCAAGGGAACGAGATAAATCATCCTCAAAATCTGTACTCAAGATAAAAGAGGGAAACAACTTTCAAACAATTTTATCCGGCGAAAAACAGGTTACAAACGAAATTCAAAACATGCTGGACATGGATGGTGACCTGTTTTTAAATGCTGTTTATGTGAGGCAGGGGGAAATAGCAGACCTTATAGACAAAGCCCCATCAGAAAAAAAACAGATGATAGGAAAACTGTTAGGGATAGAATCGCTTGAAAAGACATGGAAAAACATGCTGCCCCTTATTAATAACTACGAAATTAAAAAGGAGAATATAACTGGTAGACTGGAGTCTATGGACGGTTTGAAGGAGAATCTTAAGTCGAAGATAATTGAAAAGGATGACATTTCATCTAAAATTCAGATTTTGAACGTTCAGATTGATAAAATGGGACCTGAATTTGAATTAATGAAAGAAAAGAAAGAACTTCTGGATGAGAAGAGATCTGAATTTAAAAGGATTAAATCTGCAATAGAATCCAAAAAACAACTTTTGAATCGGGCAGAAAATGATAAAAATGTTCTTAATAATGAAATAAGAACTATTAAGGATAAAGAAGCTGCAATACTCAGTATAAAACCAAAAATCGTAAGTCTGGATATTCTCCATCAATTGAAAGATGTATCAAGAAGCTTAAAAAACCTTCAAGAAGATGAAAAAAGGATTCAAAAAGGTTTAAAAGATATTCAAAAATTTAAAAGTATTCTGGATGAAAACCATAAGTTCTACAGGGATTATCTGGATATTGGAGATACTATAAAACTTTTAGAAGATGAAAGACTAAAATTTGAGGGCAGCAGGACATTGATGGAACAGTGCACATCTCAAAAGTCTCAGGTCCAGGATAAGATTCAGGGATCCACAGAAAAAATAGTTAAGGGCCTTAAAGCTGCAAATAAAGTTTTAAGAACAGATTTCAGTCGTGTTGAGGAACTTGAAAATCACATAAAATCAATCAAACCTTCAACAGAAGCTAAAGTGGAGGAGATCCGTAGCAAGATAAACGGTGTTCAGCAGGAGATATCAAACCTTAAAACTCACAACAAAAACCTTGAAAAGCCCGTAAAAGAGCTTGAAAATGTTAAAGATAAGTGTCCTGTTTGTAAATCAACCATAAGTCCTGATAAAAGAGATGAGCTGATTGAAGGATATGATTGCGAGATAAAAAGTAATAAAGATAGGATATTTCAGTTAGATCATGAGTTAAAAGGGCTTAAATCACAGAAGCATGTGTTAACGTCAAAGTTTGCGGAGATACAGAATATAAACGTTGACATCTTAAAAGAGCGCATTAAGACATTGGAACAGAGCCAAAAGGAACTGGAAAGTATAAGTTCAGATTTAGAAGGTCTCGAACCTAAAGTTTCAAAGCTCAATGAGATAGATTCTCTCCTCAAGGAGAAAAAAACAAATCAAAATGAAATTAAAGGTAAATATGAAAGTTACATAAGTGTCAAAGGTTCCCTGGAATCCCTTGGGGACTATAATTCAAAAAATGAAGATTTGAAGAAGATACAAACCGAAATCATGTCTTTGAATGTGAATGTTCACCAGCTGACTGAAAAATCAGGAACCAATTTAAAAAATCTTGAATCTAAGATTTTGGAGCTTGAAAATCTGAAAAGTGAATACAATCATCTTTCAGGAGAGATCAGCCAGAAAAATTCGCTCATAGAAAAGTTAGATCTTTTAGACAAGGATATAACTGGTATTAAGGAAGAAACTGTGAAGTTAGACAATGAACTGGAATCCATTGGATACAACGAGGATATTCATTCCAGTCTGCAAATGAATCTGTACAATAAAAGTCAAGAATTAACAGATTTAATCGGACAAAAAAAGGAGCTCATTGGGAAAGAAAGTGGGATTTTGGATAGGATTAAGGAGCTTGAATCTGAAGTAGAAGTTTACGGTAAATACAAGGGGGAACTCAGAAACCTCAAGGATTTCATAAAACTTTTAAACCATATCCGAGACCTTTATGGTAAAGATGGGGTGCAAAGAGATTTAAGAAACATTTCAAGGCCACTTATAGAGCAGAACACAAGAGAATTCTTTGAAAAGTTCAACTTCGAATACTCGGACATAAAACTGGATGAAGATTACGATGTAACTGTTTACGGCCCTGCAGGAAAAAACAGTCTTGATATGATAAGCGGAGGTGAAAGGATAGCTGTTGCACTGGCTTTAAGGCTGGGAATAACTCAGGCTTTATCCGGGGGAAACCTAGAACTGGTAATGTTAGATGAGCCCACCATACACCTTGATTCCTACAGACGCCAGGAATTAATAGATCTTCTAAAAAGAATGTCTATAATACCGCAGATGATAATTGTAACCCATGATTCGGACCTTGAAGAAGCTGCAGACACTATTTTAAGGGTTAAAAAAGAGAAAGGAGAATCTTTCATTTTGGAATCTTAAACTTATTTCTACTTTTTATTCTTTTATTTTTATTTAAATGTAGTCCTTTTAGTTCTTTTTTAATTATTCAATCCATTAACCTCTTATTTTAATCTTTAAGTCTTATTTTTCCTTAAACTTCTATGTTCCGTTTGTATTTGTTTATTATTTTTAAGAAAAAAAATAAAGAACTTTATTTTTGTAGAAAATTTCTGTACAATGAACTGTTATGAATGAATGTCTTACGAATAAAATAAATTCCATTCAACCATTATTGTGGGTTTTACCCCTTGCAAGGGATGCGAATATACCCACAAGGCACATAACTGTACAGATGATGAAGACCACGTGTATGCTGTGGAGCAAACCAGGGTACTGGGCTGGTGTGATCTGAACCTGTCCAATGAAGAGTGAAAAAGCCATAAGTGCAACTCCCATGCTCAACATCTGACCTACAAGTCTCATGGTGCTTACCATTGCCGATGCAACACCATAAAACTTCTTTTGAACAGAACCCATGATAGCACTGGTGTTGGGAGATGAAAAGAATGCAAATCCAATTCCCAGTATGGAAAGTCCAATCATTATGAAGGTTATGCTTGTGTTTGCATCGATAAATGCAAAAAATGCAAGACCAATGGTACAGAGGCCCATTCCTGCAGATGCAATTATCTGTGCTTCAAACTTGTCTGAAAGTCTGCCTGCAAATGGGGATAGCACAGCCATTAACACAGGCTGAACTATCAATATTAAACCAGCATAATCTGCCGGGAACCCTTTGATGTACTGCAGGTACAGGCTCAAAAGGAACACAACTGCAAAGGTTGCACTGTAATTTATAAGGGCTGCAAGGTTTGAAAATGCAAAGGTGGTATTTTTGAAGAGTTTAATATTTAAAACAGGACTTTCCACACGTAATTCACATATCACAAATCCTACAAGGCCTAAGATTCCTAAAACCAGCATGATAACTCCTAAAGTGCTTGACAGGATTGAAAATCCGTACATCAACATCACAAGGGCTATGCTGTATAGTATGGACCCTTTGAAGTCGAATTTTTCTCCTTTACAAACTGCCCATTCATCTTTAAGTTTCCAGACGCTGATAACGATTATCAAAACTCCAAGTGGTATCATGGAGTAGAAAAGACTTCTCCATCCAAAGTACTGGGTCATAATTCCACCAAGAACAGGTCCAAGTGAGAGGCCTATGTAAACGCTTGCCAGGTTTATTCCTATGGCTTTTCCCCTTTCTTGAGGAGGGAATGCAGATGTTATGATTGCAAGACCTGTAACAAAGATCATTGCACCACCAATACCCTGTAAAATACGGAATAGCAGAAGTGCAACCACGGATGGTGCCAGGGCAGATAGAAGTGACGCAACTGTGAATATTATAACACCGTAGTTGAAAATTTTCTTCATACCGTGTATATCAGCTATTCTGCCGAATGGAACTGCAAACATGGCTGCAGCCAGTAAAAAGGATGTTGGGATCCAGCTCAGGATAATGGCATTTGCAGCAAATTCCGCACCTATTGCAGGGACTGCTATATTGATTGCAGAACTCATGAATGGTGTTAAAAAATTAGCAAGGGTTGCAATGATTAAAGCTGCAATCCTGGTTGAGTTATTATTGACACTGGACTCTCCATTTACCATGAACTTTTCTCCTCCGATTTATTTCAATAACAATAATTTGTTTATATACTTTAAATAAGTTAATAATCCTAAAACTCTATTTCAATAGGAGTAATATTTTGAATAGTAATATTAAGAAAAATTAGCAATGATCACGTAGATTGAGAATTATTTTTGATCAAGAGTTCAATTTGATTAAAAAAAATAATATAAAATCAGAATATAAACGAGTTAAATCCAAGATATAAAGAAATAAGCCGTAATATAGATGAATTAAAATAAAAAAGAGAATTTGTTTGATTTTTTAGAATCAAACGATGTTGTGCTTCTGGAGTAATCTAAGTTCATCTGTTGAAAGTTTTTTACCTTTCTTGAACTTTTCGAATAGATCCTGTGCAATCTCTTTTTCTGCCATGTTTTTCTTTTTACTGGCTTCATGTTCTGTGTTTCGTTCTTTTGACTTTGTTTTGTCAAGAGCTTTGTTTACCTTTTTTATTTCACTGAAAATGGCTTTCACAGATTCATGTTTTTCAGAAGCTTTTTGGCGGGTTTCCATGAATTCATTGTGAGCATCATCTGCTTTAACCCTTATTTCATCGATTCTTCTGAAATATTCAATCATATTTTCATGGGTTTCCTGAGCTTTGTCTGAGAGTTCCACAACTTTTGCATGATGTTCTTCTGATGCCGTCCTAAGTTCCTGAGCTTCAGTTCGAGTTTCTTCATCCTCATGCATACCTTTGAGTTCTTTCCTAAGATCTGTGGCTTTTTTTACAAGTTCATTCTCTTTTTTCATGTCAAGAACTTTGGTTTCTATTGTTTTCTCAAGTTTTTCAATCTCATTTTGAGCTTGAAGTATTTCTCTTCTTCCAGAGGCCCATTCCATCTTTTTAAGTTTCTGGTTGGTCTCGTCCCTCAGTTTTTTGTATTTCTTAACTTCTTTGTTAATTTGGTCACGTTCGTCTCTGTATTTGAGGGCTTTGTCCAGATTTTCTTTTATGCTGTTGTTTAGATCGTCTCTTAGATGTTTATGTTCCCTTGCTTTCTCATTAAGTTCATCTCTTTCTTTTGTGAACTCTTTGAGTTTCTTTTCAAGTTCTTTTTTATCTTTAAGTAGTTCTTTAAAGTTTTTTCCAGCATAAGGAGATTTCTCATGAGATTTAGGTTCTTCAGTTTCCTTTTCAGTTTTAGCTAGTTCAGTACTTTTAGTTTCAGCTAGTTCAGTACTTTTAGTTTCAGCTAGTTCAGTACTTTTAGTTTCGGCTAGTTCGGTACTTTCTGTTTCGGCTAGTTCGGTACTTTCTGTTGTTTCTTCAGGGCTGGTTTCAACTGTCTCTTCAACTTTATCTTCTTCAGCTTTAAAAACAGTTAATAATTCTTTTAAATCCCTTTTTTCCACAACAACATCTGCAATTTCTTTTACAACTGGTTTTGCATCAAATGCTATACCCATGCCAGCTTCCTGGAGCATTGAGATATCATTTGCACCGTCGCCAACAGCTGCTGCCTCTTCTGCAGATATTTTTTCCATTTCTAAAATCTCTTTTAGAACGTCAGCTTTTGAACCGGTTACAAGTGGGCCTGAAACTTCTCCTGTTAATTTCCCATCTTCCTCATGGAGAACGTTTGAAAATGCGTAATCCATATTCAGCTCGTTTTTCATGCGGTCTGCAATGATTTCAAAGCTGCCGGTTATAACTGCAATTTTATACCCTCTCTTTTTGAGTTCTGCGATAGTTTCGCTGGCTCCTTCCATTAAAGGTATTTTATAAACAGCTTCTTTAATTTCGTCAACCGAAGCTCCTTTAAGCAGAGTTATTCTTTCTTTAAGGGCTGTTTCAAAATCAAGGTCCCCTTCCATTGCCTTTTTTGTTATTTCTGATATTTTAGCTTCAACGCCCATCAGTTTGCCTATTTCATCGATGGCTTCGCCATCTATAAGAACGTTATCAAGATCAAATGCTATGAGTTTAATCAAAAGATCACCGAGTTAATCAAGTTAAAAAATGAAATTATATCAAATCCAGTTCAATTAGTCTTTCTTTGGTTTTTTCCACACCAAGTTGAGCGTCTTCTTTACTTTTTGCGCCAGTACATACTACTTTTCCTGAACCGAATAAAAGTAGAACAACTTTTGGTTCACCAAGTCTGTAAACTAGTCCGGGGAACTGTTCAGGTTCGTATTCTGTGTTTTCCAGGTCCATAGCAACTGCCTCGAGATTAAGAGTGCTCATAAGGTTTGCTGAGGCAACTATGTTCTGTATTTTTATCTCAAATTCGTGTGGTATGTCGGGGTCAAGACTTCTCATCTTGTCCACAGCTATGTGTATAGCCTTTATTGAATTTTCTATTGATTTTGCACCTGTACAAACGAGTTTTCCAGATCCAAATATTAATGCGGCTGTTTTAGGTTCTTTAAGTTTGTAAACCAGGCCGGGAAATTGTTCAACATTGTATTCTACTCCCTCAAGCGCGGGTGCAACCTTGGGAAGTTCCAAGGATTTACCGAGCGTTGCGGAAGCCACAATGTTTTCAACTTTGATTTTTACATCAGTTACATCGGTCATTTCATGTTCCTCCAGATCATTTAATCATTATTAAATATTAAATGTAGTTTATATATATTCTATAAATTGTTACTTATTATTTAAATTATAAAATCTTTATAAAAATGTCTTGTTTAAATGTAAATATAACTCTTTTAAATAGATCTTTAAATAGAAACCTTCAAAAAATATTTAATATGATTATTATTGATGACCCCCTTATAAAAGAATTTCTACAAAATTGGAACATCAAACCAAAAACACAAAGAAATATTCATAAATTATCAGATTACTGCAAAGCAACAAACAAGATCCATTTGAATTGACTGAAGATAAAAATGGGATCAGAATAAACTTAATTTTTCATGATTTTTAAACGCCATATATGGTTATACAAACCTTCTAAGAATGAAACGTTTGATATAATACATGAATAATGAAATTGTATCTGAAGAGCTAAAACTTTTAAATATAAAACTAACTGACTTTTTTTTAAATGATTTTTTGTGAATATTTTATTTTTAACTGATTTTGGATATAAAAAAAGGCGTCAGTTATTATATTATAAATATAATACAAATAATTATAATATTTCTTGGTAATGTAGTAATTAATGTTCATTACAGATTAAACCTTTTTTAGTAATTCAGGTGATGATGATGAAGGGTCCTAAAAAGTATCGTCAGCAGATAAAGGATTTGGGTATTGAGGGCATGGAAATAGATGTGTCTTCCATTGATGTAGCTATGAACACTTTAAATGAATTGGATGAGATGGAAAAGATTTTAAAAAAGATCCGACACAACATCAGGACGGATACAAGGAAGATCCGGTTGGATTACATACGTAGAATACAGGAAGTTGAAGACTCTTCAGGCCTCTTCGGCAGAAAAAAATCCACCGAAAAAAAAATTAAAGAAAAAAAGGCGCTCATAAAGGAGAGAAATATTGAGGTTTCAACTTATGAAGTAGTTGAAGATACAATAGATGGTTATATTAGTCAGATAGAAAGTTCAAAGATTTACATCATGAATTCGATTCAAGATAGAGTTGGTAATACATAGATTGTCATGAGCTGATAACATAGTCAGTTCACCAATAAATTTCCCTTTACCCTCATCAAAAAAAATGAAATTGGTTTAAATATAAAAAATTAGGGTTAATATATTAATAGAAGGTCAAAAGGGGGCCAAAATATAAAACCTGAAAATATAGGGTCTGAAGACCTATCTAATTTTAAAGATGATTTAGAAATTTCCCTTAATGCACGAAAAATCCTTCAAAAAAAGTATTTAATTAGAGACGTAGATGGAAACATCACAGAAACTCCCAGTGAACTTTTTAGGCGAGTTGCAAGAGAGATAGCAAAAATAGATCGTTTATATGACCATGATGCCGATGTTGAAAAGACAGAAGAGGAATTTTTCAATGTAATGTCGTGTTTTGAATTTTTACCTAATTCTCCAACCTTGATGAACGCAGGAACTTCTATAAATCAACTTTCAGCTTGTTTTGTACTGCCTGTGGGAGACTCGATGGGAGAAATATTTGATGCGTTGAAGTACATGGCTTTAATCCACAAATCTGGTGGTGGAGTAGGGTTCTCATTTTCAGATCTCCGACCTCAAGGCGATATTGTAAAATCAACGAAAGGAATTGCATCCGGACCACTGTCCTTCATGAGAATTTTTGATGTTGCAACAGATGTTGTAAAACAGGGTGGAAAGCGGAGAGGGGCAAATATGGGAATATTAAACATCAAACATCCTGATATTCTTGAATTTATAGCTGCTAAAGAACAGGAAGGCTTTTTAAGTAATTTCAACCTTTCTGTGGCAGTTGATGATGAGTTCATGCAGAAAGTTGAAGATGATGAGGAATATGAATTAATTAACCCACGAAATAACGAAGCAGTGACAAGGTTAAGGGCACTGGAAGTTTTCAACAGTGTTGTTGAGAAGGCATGGAAAAGCGGAGATCCCGGAATTATATTTTTGGATGAGATAAACAGGAAGAACCCCACAAAGGGGGCAGGTAAGATAGAAGCAACCAATCCATGCGGTGAACAGCCCTTACTTCCCTATGAATCATGCAACTTAGGATCCATAAATCTTGTAAAAATGGTAAAAAATGGTAAAATAAACTGGGATAAACTTAGAAATA
The DNA here is from genome assembly GCF_000214725.1 of Methanobacterium paludis. NCBI lineage: Archaea > Methanobacteriati > Methanobacteriota > Methanobacteria > Methanobacteriales > Methanobacteriaceae > Methanobacterium > Methanobacterium paludis. The sequence goes on from NC_015574.1 coordinate 613,737, forward strand.
TCATAAGAACCGCTGTACATTTTCTTGACAATGTTATTGATGCTAACAATTTTCCAATACATCAAATAGAAGTTCAAACCTTGAAAAACAGGAAAATAGGGTTAGGTATTATGGGATTTGCAGAAATGCTCATAATGCTCAATGTTCCATATGATTCCCAAGAGGCAATTAAAATTGCAGAGGAGCTCATGAGTTTTATAGAAACTACTTCAAGAGGGGTTTCAGCAGAACTTGGAAGGCTAAGAGGTTCATTTCCAGATTTTAATGGCAGTATATGGGATTTTAAAGGTTATGGTGCTATGAGAAATGCCACAATAACCACAATCGCACCTACAGGAACCCTGAGCATAATTGCAAATGTTACAAGCAGCATAGAACCCCTTTTTGCTGTTTCATTTATTCGTAAGGTTATGGAGGGTACAGAACTCATTGAAGTGAACCCTCTATTTGAAAAAATAGCTAAAGATGAAGGTTTTTACAGCACGGAACTCATGATGTCAATTGTGAAGCGGGGATCTATACAAGATATTCTGGATATTCCGGAAGATACAAGGCGATTGTTTGTAACAGCCCACGATATTGACCCGCAATGGCATGTGAGAATGCAAGCTGCATTTCAAAGACACGTGGACAATGCAGTTTCAAAAACTGTGAACCTGCCCCATGCTGCATCGATCAACGATGTGAAGAAAGTTTTTTTGCTGGCACACAAACTCAAATGCAAGGGCATAACTGTTTACAGGTACGCAAGTAAGAAGAAACAGGTTTTATACATAAATAAAGATTCACAAGATGGTAATGGTGAAAAATATTTCTGTGTTGACCTGGAATACGCAGGAGGTTGCCCTAAAATCCACTGCCCTGACTGAAACCACAAAAAGTTCTATTTACACAAAAAACTTATTCCATTTTAATCAATGACATAGATAAGACTGAATATGGAGATGTTGAGATGATAGAAGTTGAAGTTAAAGCTCATGTAACTAATTTTGAAGATGTAAAAGAGAAATTAACTGAAATTGGTGCGGAAAAAATAGGAACAGAACATCAGATGGATGTTTATTTCAATGCCCCCCACAGAGATTTTGCACAGACAGATGAAGCACTCAGAATAAGGGAAATTCCGGAAAATGGTGGTAAAAGGATAATTTTAACATATAAAGGTGCTAAACTCGATGGAGTTAGTAAAACACGTAAAGAAATTGAAGTTGATGTTTCAGACAGTGAAAAAATGGCTTCTATTTTGGGAAATATTGGATTCAGGGCCGCTGCAAATGTGGAGAAAGATAGGGTTATTTACTTATTCAATGATTCTTTAATATCTCTTGATCAGGTTAAGAAAGTTGGAAGCTTTGTTGAGATAGAAAAGGAAGCTAAAGAAGATGAAGATTTTAAAGATGCTGTTGATGAAATATTTGAGACCTACAAGAAACTTGGAATAGAAGAAGGATTTGAACGAAGATCCTATCTTGAGTTAATGGGAGTTAAATGAAAATTAACTTTTGATTTCGTTTATTCCAAGATTAAATTTTGTTTTATTCCAAGAATTAAAGGATTTAAATTTTCATAATATTCATATAACTTAGTTTTAATTAGGAATGTTTCAAAAAATATTCAAATAAAAAAAGCGAAAAATACATTTATATAGATGATAAATTTTTTGATGTTGTCAATTAAAAAGATATCAAATAAGAATCATGTTTTTAACCCCATGTTGAAAAATAGAGATCATGATTTGGGCCAGTGTTGAAAGATTTGGGCCACTGTTGAAAATAACGATGTATTAATCAAGCGTTAAAATAAAAAATGTTTTAAAGCAGATATTTTTAAATAAAACTAAATATTATATTTTATTATCCAGATAAAAGATCAAAAATTTGTTATTATGCAAATTTATGAAGATATACTAAAAAGTAGCAGGTGGGAATAATTTGGATTACTTTGTGAGCCCATACAATAAAAAAGTGAATTTAAAATTTCCTGAAGAGGTTAAAATTTACGATACAACATTAAGGGATGGTGAACAGACTCCTGGGGTTTGTTTAAGAACTCCTGAGAAACTCAAAATTGCAAGAAAGCTTGATGAGCTTGGTATTCATCAGATAGAAGCAGGATTTCCAGTAGTGTCAAGTGAAGAAGAAAGATCAGTTAAGGCAATTGTAAAGGAAGATCTGGATGCAGATATACTTGTTCTATCACGTACCAAAAAAGAGGATATTGACGCTGCCATTGACTGCGGTGTTGATGGAATAATAACCTTCATGGGAACTTCGGACCTCCACATCAAAAGCAAGTTCAAAATGATGGACAGGGAAGAAATTCTCAACGTATGCATAAACTCCGTAGAATATGCAAAGGATCATGGACTCTTTGTGGCATTTTCTGCTGAAGATGCAACCAGAACAGACCTGGACTTTCTGAAACAAGTATATAAAAGAGCGGAAGACTGTGGAGCAGACAGAGTGCACATAGCAGACACTGTAGGTGCCATAAGCCCCCAAGGTATGGATTATCTTGTAAGGGAACTTAGATCGGATTTAAAAACTGAAATAGCACTGCACTGTCATAATGATTTCGGTCTTGCCGTTGCAAATTCAATTTCGGGATTGTTAGCAGGTGCAAATGCAGTTTCAACAACTGTAAATGGAATCGGTGAGAGGGCAGGAAACACATCCCTTGAAGAACTGATAATGGCGCTTCAACTTATTTACGGTGTTGACATGGGCTTCAACTTGAAAGTGCTTTGTGACTTATCACGAACTGTTGGAGAACTCACACATCTAGGTGTACCAAAGAACAAACCCATAGTCGGAAAAAACGTTTTCAGACACGAATCTGGAATACATGTTGATGCTGTTATGGAAAATCCATTAACATACGAACCTTTTTTACCTGAAATGATAGGACACCAGAGAAAACTGGTTCTTGGAAAACATTCCGGCTGTAGAGCAGTTAAAGCAAAACTTGATGAGTGTGGATTAAACGTTACCAATGATGAACTCTGCAAGATTGTGAAAAAAGTAAAAAGAAGCAGAGAAGAAGGTAAATACATAAACGACAAACTCTTCAAAGAAATAGTAAGATCCGTAAAAGGACCCTTCGACCCTTAATTAAAGAGTAGTTTAAATTTAATTGAAGTTATAAAAATTTAAAGTGGATTAAACCTTGATTGAAGTTTTGGATTAATGGAAACGGTTGATATCAAATGAACATAACGGAAAAAATTCTTGCAAAGGCATCAATGAAAGATGAGGTTTCTCCCGGTGAGATCATACAAGCAAATGTGGATTTGGCTTTGTCACATGATGGAACTTCCCCTCCAACTATAAACACCTTCAGAAAGATTGCAGATCATGTTTGGGACAATGAAAAAATTGTTATAGTATTTGATCACAACATACCCGCAAACACAATAGGATCTGCAGAGTTTCAAAAAGTTACGAGGGAATTTGCAAGAGAACAAGGTATTAAAAATTTATTCACCCACGGTGAGGGTATCTGTCACCAAGTACTTCCAGAAAATGGTTTCATAAAGCCAGGTACTGTTGTGGTGGGAGCTGATTCACATACATGTACCTACGGTGCTTTCGGAGCCTTTGCAACAGGTATGGGTGCAACTGATATGGCGGTTGTTTTTGCAACAGGCAAAACATGGTTCATGGTCCCTGAAGCATATAAAGTAATCGTAGATGGTAAATTAGGACGTTACGTTACTGCAAAAGATGTTATACTAAATGTAATAAGTAAAATTGGTTCATTTGGTGCAACTTACAAATCCCTGGAATTTCACGGTGAAACAATTGATTCCATGAATGTAGCAGGGCGTATGACCATGTGCAACATGGCAATTGAGAGTGGTGCTAAAAATGGGATAATAGAACCAAATAAAGCAACAATGGAATATCTTAAAGAAAGGAATGTTAAATCATTTGATATTATGGTTTCAGATAGTGATTCCCAATACGAAAAGGAATATCTTTTTGATGTTAATGATATGGAACCCCAGATTGCATGTCCTCACAATGTGGACAATGTAAAACCAATTTCAAAGGTCGAAGGCACAACTATAGACCAGGCGTTTATAGGTTCGTGTACAAATGGTCGACTGGAAGACCTTCAAATCGCAGCAGAAGTTTTGGATGGTTCAAGGGTTCATGAAGATGTAAGACTGATTGTTATACCTGCTTCAGCAGAAATATACCGTAAAGCAATGCATGAAGGAATTATAGACACATTTATAGGTGCAGGTGCCATAGTATGCAATCCTGGGTGTGGACCATGTCTTGGAGCCCATATGGGGGCTATAACCGGAGGTGAGGTCTGTATTTCAACAACCAACAGGAACTTTGTTGGAAGGATGGGTGACCCTGGTTCAGAGGTTTACCTTGCAAACCCTGCAGTTGTGGCATCTTCAGCAATTTCAGGAGAAATAAGCGATCCTAGGAGGTAGTATGGACCAAAATATTGTTGATGCAATCAAAAAAATTGAGAGTGACATTGGAAAACTTTCAAGCGCCCAAAAAATACTTTTAACAACCGATGGCTCTATAACCGCAATACTGGATATTTTGAAGGGTCATGTGCACATAGAAACACTCGTACAGGAATTCAGGGAAGCAGATAGTGACGTGGCAGAACTTTTATCCATAGATAAAGGAGATAATGTAAATTACAGGGTTATTTTAATGGGACCAGGAGAACCCCTGATGCATGCAGTGTCTTACATACCTGTAAAAAGACTTGACAACGATTTTAAGGATGATCTTATAAAGGCAGATATTCCAATTGGTAGAATACTCAAGAAACACAGCATTGAATCGCGAAGGGAAATAAAAAAGGTTTATGTTGAAGATATGAGTGATGAAATGCACGATATTTTTAAAGTGAACTCTCCAATGCTCACCAGAACTTATAACATAATTCACAATGGTGAAATTTTAATATGGATAAAAGAAACGTTCCCCTACAGTTTTTTCAGGGATTAAAGGGGATATAATTTATTTTCATCTATTTTGGTTAAAAAATTTAATTTAAAATAAAAATGTAAAAGCTGTGGTTGAAATGGGTGTAAAATTTAGAGATATCGTAAATCCAGAGCCCCTAGGATTTAACGATTTAAATGGGAAAATAGTAGCACTGGATGCGGCCAATGTTATATACCAGTTCTTATCCAGCATAAGGCAGGTTGATGGTACTCCTTTAATGGATCATAATAAAAATATAACTTCACATTTCAGTGGAATCCTTTACAGGACATCATCTCTTATAGAAAAGGGAATAAAACCAGTTTATGTCTTTGATGGTATATCAAGTTATCTTAAAAAGGGTACTCAAGCTAAAAGGAGAGAAGTGAAGGAAAAATCTGAAAAAAGGTGGAAAGCAGCCCTTGATGAAGGTAATACTGAAGAAGCAAGAAAATACGCGGTTAGATCCTCAAGAATGTCTTCTGATGTAATAGAAGGTTCTAAAAAGCTGTTGAGTCTTATGGGAATTCCACATATTCAGGCAATGGGTGAAGGTGAAGCCCAAGCATCGTATATGGTTGAAAAGGGTGATGCATGGTGTGTGGGATCCCAGGACTATGATTGTGTACTTTTTGGTGCAACGAGGATGGTTAAGAACCTGACAATAACCGGGGGAAAGGCCAACCTTGAACTTATCGAGCTTAAAAAAGTTTTAGAAAGGCTTGAAATAACAAGAGAACAGCTCATTGACGTTGCAATACTTGCAGGTACGGACTTCAACGAGGGTGTGAAGGGAATAGGGGCTAAAAAAGGTTTAAAACTTGTGAAAGAACATGGGGACATATTTAACATTCTTGATCACATGAAAATAGAGTTAGAAGTGGATCCAAATATTTTGAGGGACATGTTTTTAAAACATGATGTTTTAACCGATTATGAATTAAAATGGAGAAGTCCAGATAAGAGTGGAGTAATTGATTACCTATGTGGGGACCATGATTTTTCAGAGGATCGCGTCAGCAGTGCGTTAGAAAAACTTAAAAAACTCGATATGAACCAGAGCAGTCTGGAAAAGTGGTTCTAATCAACCTTTTAAAAAAAGGTTGATCAAAATTTTAATCACAATAAAAAAATAACAACTATTTTAAGAGCAACTAGTTTTAATCAACTATTTTTAATAAAAACTATTTTAAATAATCCCCTCAAATATTTAAAATATACTCAAAATGGCGGATAATCTCCAAAAAACTCACGTGCATATCTGCGTGCAGTTTTAATCTGCTGCGGATATTTAACCTTCAGTTTATTCTCAAGCTCTGCTCTGTCTCTTGAACCAGCAACAGCCTTTAAAACATTCACATAAGCATTCAATGATTCTTCAGAGGGATAACATGGCATTTCAAGGGTTATACAAATATCTTCCCTTTTAAAGCAGGTTGTTCTGATGAAGGGAGAAACAGATCCTATGAGAACTCCATTTTCAAGTTCTATAAGTGGAGGAACACCAACCCTTTTTTCACGGTCCAGATCTATGAGTTTTTTATAACTTTCTGGTTTGTAGCAGTGGGGTTCCACGTAAACTACAGGTTTATAATAGTTTATAATGGATAAAATCTCTTTTCCAATTTTTGATTGGTAATAACGTTTGTCTAGGGTGCTTATATAGGGGCTCCTTTCGCAGTTGTAGATCAAAAGCTTTCCATTTGGAATATCATCTTCATGGATCTGGGAGAGGGCTTTTATGGTTGTAAGTCCTTCTTTACCATGAACTCCACCAACGAAAAGGCGCATTGGTCCTTTACCTTTATTGATAACCTTGAAATAACCCATAAAAACACTCTTAATTTTTTTTTACTTTGAATATAATTTGATAAGGCAATTATTAATGTTTTATGATAATTATTGCGATGCGATAAGATGGGAATGAGTTGTATAATCAAAAAAATAAGTCAAATAATAAGATTAAGTAATGGAATGGATTGGAGGAACTTAACTAAGTTCCAACTTCCCAATCATCCAGATAATCGGTCTGTTTTTTGATAAAGAATCTATTTAATTCCCATAACTTTTATTATCAGCATATCCAGAGCTCGAATCTTCCTTTGATATTCTTCTAGATTGGTTACTGAATCAAAACTGTCTTCTAGGTTCTCAAAAATATAGGTAAAGTATTCTGCGGTTTCTGTAGGATATTCCACATGAAAAATGTGCGGGCAATGTCAGAATACTCTTCAAATATCTTACCCACTTTCAGCCAGAACTCATCCTCCTCGTGTGTCAACTGGAGTGTGCAAATCAATGAAAATTTTTAATAAATTTCCAATAACATTAAACCTTTATATTCATTCTATCTTATTCAGTATTAATTTGAATTTAAAGATGGGATGATTGTTAAATGAAAAATTATAAAGGTTTGAAGACTTCAGGTATTTTAATGGTATTATGCAGCCTATTTATGATGTTGAATAATAGGTCTTATGGCCCAATAATGATGGCTTTTGGAATATTCATTGTTACATTCATTAGTTTTAAGGATAAAAAGCAAGATATAACCGCGGGTATAATTATAGCTGCGACTTTAGCGGTGATGTTAACTTTAGAATATTTTTTGGTACCAATACAAAACACAACTTTCTATATGCTCCTTTTAATAATGAGCTTAGGTATTTTTATAAGTTTTTACTTTTCTTTGAAACCTCAAAATCTTCTTTCTAAACGGGAAAAAATTTTAGCTTGGACTGGATCCATTTTAGGGGGAATAAGTCTTTTTAGTTTAATGAGTATTATTTTTAATAATTTTAGAGTATCGCTCATAATCGGAGTTTTTACGTTAATTATGATTGTATTTAGCCTGTTAATTCGAAGGAAAATATCCAAAGAGAAGGCATTAAAGGATGAATTTGATGAGGGATTTACTACAGAAAAAGTTGAAGAATATTGGTTTAGATATGAAATTGGTGGGATGCCAAAGCCTGTACGTTGGCAGGGATGGGCTTGTTATGTTATTATTTTCTTATCTCCCTTTGTGGTGTTAATTTTTGATAATGATCTAGACACTGCGTTTGTTATTATATTAGCAATTATATCTGTTTTTATCGTAATATCTATGTTAAAAAGTAATTATAAAGAAAATATAATGAAATATAGAGAAGATCTAAAGAAATAACAGATACTTGGGTTATGTAATCCATTTTTTAAAGATGGTTTGTTAGTTCGGTTTATTGAGGATGCTTTTAAATAGAATTCAAGATTATGACTTACAGATTGATATTTTCTGTTGAAAAACTAACAATCCTGAAATTCTACAAAATAAGTCGTATTTTCAAATAAGTGCAGGGGAAGGGATTCGAACCCTTGAAAGCCTACACCAATAGGCCCTGAACCTATCCCCTTTGACCACTTGGGTACCCCTGCCTATGTCAGGGTAGTTGAATATCATATATAAAATGTGAGTTTTTTAGAACCTTATTTTATCATAATTTTATAATAACCATTTTTGGTTTTTAGATTTATTTCATTCAAAATGGAGTCCTTGTTGATAACTTTGAGATAACCCATAAGAACGCTTCATTTTTTCATTTGAATATAATAACTTGATAAAATAATTATGATGTTTCATAGCAACTATAGGAGATTTAGAGGAAATGAGATTGGATAATCAAAGAAAATAGTCAAAGAAATAAAATTAAGTAATGAAAAGGATTAGAAGAAACTTAATTAAGTCCCAACTTCCCAATCATCGAGGTAATCAATCTGTTTTTTTGATAATGAGTCGATTTCAATTCCCATAGCTTTTAATTTCAGATTTGCGACTTTTATATCTGTTTCATCAGGAGTTTTATGGACTCCAACCTCTAATTCGTTTTCAAGGAGGTATTTGGCTGAAAGTGACTGCATTGCAAAGCTCATGTCCATTATTTCAGCAGGATGGCCCTGTCCACGGTCTCCCGCAAGGTTCACAAGTCTTCCATCTGCCATGAGATATAATTTCCTTCCATCTGCCATAACAAATTCTTCTATATCTGGTTTTATATTTTCATGAGTTTTGGCCATTGCCTGAAGGTCTTCTTTGTTTATTTCCACGTTGAAGTGTCCGGAGTTTGCAAGTATGCACCCGTCTTTCATGTACTTGAAATCATCGCCTGAAACAACATCCACATCTCCTGTGGCTGTTAATAGCATGTCAGCATGTTTAACAGCTTCGCGGATTTTCATAACTCTGTAACCATCCATCCGTGCTTCAAGGGCTCTTATTGGATCTACTTCAGTTACTATAACATTTGCACCGAGGCCGTTTGCCCTCATGGCTATTCCTCGACCGCACCAACCGTATCCACAGACAACGATAGTTTTCCCTGCTATGAGAACGTTTGTTGAACCCATTATGGAGTCAAAGGTTGACTGGCCTGTACCGTAACGATTGTCAAAGAGGTACTTCATGTAAGAATCGTTTACAGCCATAACTGGAAATTTAAGGGCTTTATCCTTGTGCATTGCTTTTAATCTGTGAATTCCAGTTGTGGTCTCTTCACATGCACCTTTTATCTTTGAGAGAAGTTCCTGTCTCTCTCTGTGAATAAGGAATATCATGTCGGCACCATCGTCGATTATTATATCTGGTTCATAGTCCAGAACTTTGTTCAAGTTTTCGTAGTATTCTTCATTGGTTTCACCCCTCCAACCGTACATATTAAGCCCCATTTCTGCTCCTGCAGCTGTGGCATCGTCTTGGGTTGAGAGAGGGTTACAGCCCGTCATTACAACTTCTGCGCCTCCTGCTAGAAATGTTAAGCCGAGGTTTATGGTTTTTGGCTCAAGGTGTAAGCATGATCCTATTGTAATTCCTTCAAAGGGTTTTTCTTCTTCAAATTTGCTTTTTATATGTTCAAGGACTGGCATGTGTCTTTGAACCCATTCTATTTTCTTTTTACCTTGCGGTGCAAGTGAAATGTCCTTTACATTGTAACTCATTGTTTCACCTTTTAAATCAAGTTTTAATAAAAACTTTAATGACTACAGATTTTTCTAGATTAATTTAAGTGTTTATCATTTTTGTATAATACCCTATTTAATGCATTTGAACATTTGGACTTAAAAATAGCAAGAAAAATAAGTAAATTGGAACTTTTACAAAAATTTAAAAGATTTCCATATTTTATCAAAACATCTTATCAAGAATATTTGAATTAACATAGTTTACAGTCATCATGATTAAAATCAAAAGAAATATTAAAAAAATTAATAAACTATATTGAAATAGGAACTTCAAAGGTAGAAACGTTTAGAAATAAGAATTAACAACTAATTAACTCTAATTAACTAATTAAAATAGGATATTAATAAAAATAAAGCAGGAGATTAAAGAAATAAATCTCCTTAATTAAATTTTAACTGTACTGCCTTAAATCTATCTCTTTTTTTGGTTTTACTTTATCCATAGCTCCCCTGAACTGTTTCATTTTCACTTTGTCTGCTTCCATGTTATCTCGAAGTGTCAACATTACCGCTTCTCGGCATACGGCTTCAATATCTGCTCCAACGTAGCCTTCTGTCCTTTTAGCAAGTTTTTCAAGGTCAACATCATCTGCAAGTGGCATATCCTTTGTGTGCACTTTGAATATTGCAATTCTAGCTTCTTCATCTGGATCTCCAACTTCAACGTGTCTGTCAAATCTTCCAGGACGCAGTAAGGCGGGATCTATTATGTCCACACGGTTTGTGGCCGCTACCACTACAACGTCCTGCAGTTCCTCAAGCCCATCGATCTCTGTTAAAAGCTGGTTAACAACACGCTGTGTTACGCCGGAATCTGTACTGCTCCCACCTCTTGTGGATGCTATGGAATCTATTTCATCAAAGAATATTACAGTTGGTGCAGTTTGCCTTGCTTTTTTAAATACTTCCCTTACACCTTTTTCTGATTCTCCAACCCATTTTGATAGGAGTTCAGGACCCTTGATGGCTATGAAGTTTGCTTCACTCTCGTTTGCAACGGCTTTTGCAAGTAATGTTTTACCAGTTCCTGGAGGTCCGTAGACTAAAACACCTTTTGGTGGCTTTACACCGAATTTCTCAAAGTTTTCAGGATATTTAAGTGGCCATTCAACAGCTTCCCTTAGCTCCTGTTTTGCACCTTCGAGTCCTCCAATGTCATCCCATTTAACGTTAGGAACCTGTACGAAAATTTCACGAAGTGCTGAGGGTTGTATCTCTTTTAGGGCTTCCTTGAAGTCTGATTTTTTGACAATCATTTTTTTAAGGGTTTCTTTGGGTATTTCCTCGTCTCCTTTTATATCCGGGAGCACCCGCCTTAACACCCTCATTGCAGATTCTTTGCACAGTGATTCCAGGTCTGCACCCACAAATCCATGGGTTATTTCTGCTATTTCATCCAAATCCACCTTCTCGTCTAAAGGCATTCCCCTGGTGTGTATCTGGAGCACTTCTCTTCTTCCGTCCTTGTCTGGTACGCCTATTTCTATTTCCCTGTCAAATCTTCCAGGTCTCCTGATGGCCTGGTCAAGGGCGTCTGGTCTGTTTGTTGCGCCTATAACTACAACCTGGCCCCTGCCTTTGAGGCCGTCCATTAAAGTTAGAAGTTGTGCAACTGTTCTTCGCTCAACTTCTCCTGTGACTTCCTCTCTTTTTGGGGCAATAGCATCGATTTCATCTATGAATATGATGGAAGGTGCATTTTCTTCGGCTTCTTCAAAGAGTTCTCTGAGTCTTTCCTCGGATCCACCAACGTATTTACTCATGATCTCAGGACCGTTTATTGCTATAAAGTGTGCATCGCTTTCGTTTGCAACGGCCTTTGCAAGTAATGTTTTACCAGTTCCTGGTGGACCATGCATCAAAACACCTTTTGGTGGAGATATTCCCAGTCTTTCGAAGAGTTCAGGCCTTTTAAGCGGGATCTCTATCATTTCCCTTACTTTTTTAACTTCTTCCTTGAGGCCTCCAATGTCTTCGTAGTTCACATCCACGACGTTTGCAACTCCTTCAAGTTTTGAAACATCGACAGGTTCTCTTTGTACCTCAACATCTGTCATTTGTGTGATCTGAACAATTCCTGCAGGTTTTGTCGATACAACTGCGAGTTTGATCTCACCCATTGGTCTAACTTCTGTCATCATGTCCCTGAAGAAGTCGTCGAACACTCCACCTCTCATGGTTTGTTGTTGTCTTACTCCTGTGACTATTATGTCTCCTTGAGACATTACTCTGCCCATAAATGCGGGTTTAGCATTTTGTATTACTATTTCCTGGTCAACAGGTGCTAGAATTACTTTACTTGCTTCTTTGACTTCTGCGTGTTTTACTGTGACCTCTTCACCTATGGATGTTCCTGCGTTCTTCCTCATGTAACCGTCTATACGGATTATACCCAGGCCGATGTCAGATTGGCTTGATGCAACCCTTGCTGCGGTTATTTTCTTTCCTTCCATCTGTATTATGTCTCCATCATGGAGATCGAGCTTCTGCATGCATGCAGGGTCAATTCTGGCAATTGATCTACCAACATCGCTCTGTGAAAATGCTTCTGCTACTTTTAATTTCATTTCTTTATTTTCCATAAAACCCCCCAATAAAACTTTTAATATCTTGAATGTAACTTTTTGATGGTTTTAAAATGATTTTTAATCTAAATAATCTTTTAGTTAACTTATGTTACTATAACATTATGGTTTTTAGTATATAAAATTTGCGTAAATTCTGGTGTTTTTATTAATAGATTATGTAAAAAATCGTACAAATAGTTTTAGTAAAGGACATGTTCTAAGTGTAATGTGTTTTAATTATTTCAACAAAACAGAAAAAATAGAGAAAAGAATAAACTTAAAAGAAAATTTAAAAGAAACAAATCCTAAAAATCATGAAAACAAATGATATTGCGAACTAAAAATGAATAAGATGTTAAGTAATGTAAGTATAATACCTAAAATTGGTTCTTTGGGGTTTTTAATATTTTTTATCTTTCAAAATAGTTTAATATTCAAAATAGACATATATTAAAACCATTTGATTATCGTGTCTGGTTTCAATTCTTTGTATTTAGTCTAATTCTTTAGAATTTAATTTAATTCATCGTATTAATCCGCCAAATCCTTTTAAAAGATTTTCAACTTCGTGTCGGATGTTTGGGTCTATTACAGAGTACCTTATTGTAACGCTTTTTTTTCCGAGGGTTATTTGGTTTCCACTGTAAATACCAAGTACAGAAGATGTTACAACGCCTTTTAAACTTTTTATTGTGTTTGATATGACTTCAGGGTCGCAGTTATCAGGGAAGACAGCTGAAACATCGTAAGTTTTCTTTGGAAAACTCTCAATTTTCCATTTTAAAAGTTCCACATCGCTTAGAACTTCTACATTCGACAACTTTAATTTTATCTCTTTTTTATCTTGATCTAAAATTGCAAAATTTGGTGTCAAATCTTTTAAAATTCCTATATGGATCTTACCAGAATAAATATGTCTCAAACCAACTTCTTCACCAACAGAATCTTTAAGAAGCCTAATTTCTTCAGTAAGTGCAGATATTGCTTTATCTGACCTTCCTAATGCAGCTTCAAGGTCATCAAGGTGTTTTGCAGCAGAACTCATCGCACCCACAAATTCCTTTTCATTACCCTCTGATATCATTTCTTTCAATTCTTTGAAGGTTTGCAGGAAGGCTTCATGGGTTTCTTGGATGTATCCATTGTGAGTTTGTATGGAGTAGCAGAGGTAAGGATTTTGTGCAACTATCCTTGCAATCATATCCAACATAAGGCTGTAAACTGGACTTGCAAAATTTCTGGACTCTTTAATATCAATTTGAAGCTTTTCTATTGTTGATGCAATGCATATATATGAAAAGTGGGTGAGTCCCTGGACTATGCTCATCATCTTGTCGTGAGTTTGAGGTGTTGTCACTATAACTCTGGCATTTTCAGCTTCAAGGAAATCTAAGACTTTCTGATACCATTTACCCCTTTTAACAGGGGTTAAAACCACAACCTGTCCATCGAGGGATCTAATTCTGGGGCCGAACATAGGGTGTGATGGTAGGATTTCAACCCCTTTTGGGGTACATTCATTCATAACACTTGTCGGCTCTTCCTTTACAGAGGTAACGTCCATAATGAGGGATCCTTCCTTTAAATAAGGCGCAATTTCCCGTATTGTTTCTGTTGTTACACCTATTGGAACAGACAAAATAACCAGATCAGCTTGAGAAGCTGCTTTTATGTTGTCAGGAGTGTATTTAACTCCTAACCTCTTTGAGACATTTTCTCCATCAATTCTGTTTCTTCCGGTTATGGTAACATTGAATCCTTTATTTTTCAGGAAATTGGCTATCCAGTTACCCAAACCTTTAGTACCGCCGATTATACTGATCTTCACAGAAAAATCTCCTCTTTTAGTTCTCTTTATTCCACGATGATAAATTTTCTATACTTTGTTATAATTGACGATGTATAAAAAAATAAGGATTAATCAACTGTAAAATTTTAGAGAAATTCAAGTGTTTTAGAGGAGTTTAAATAATTTTTTTGTGTTTTACTGATTTTTCTATGGTTTAAGGCACTAAAAAATTTTAATAGAATAAAATTTAAATTAGATCTCAATGGGATCTATTTCTATATCGGTGTTGACGCCTGTAATTTTCTCCAGGACTTTCAGTAGATCCTTGACTTTGTTGTTTTGCATTACATCAACGAATCCTTCTAGTTCCGAACTTTTCTTCAAGAAGATGCCTCTTCTTTTTATTGGGTTGCCCTGAGCATCTACTGGATTGATTTCGATCATCACAGTTTCCTGTCTACCTGAAGACGGAGTTTTCACCAAAAACATGCCTCTTACATTTGTTGGAACTCTTTGCCAAGGTTTTATATTTTCCAGTGTCTCTTTTACTTTGTTTTCTAAATTACTATCCATTTTAATACCTCCACGTTTCTTTAGTAATAACTTTTATATAAAAGTTATCATTAACCTTTGATCACAATTACCAATACGATTATTTGATGGTTATAAAAACCTAAAAACCTAAAAATAGAGTTTAAATTGAAAATAAAATTTATATATTCCTTATTTTCATTATTTGCTTTAATAACTGTTAAATTACCATTAAAATCTAAATAATCATTAAATAATTGGAGAACATAATGTAAAATAGAAGATTGAATTATAAAAAATTGAATTATAAAGGGCAATAAAATAGTAAGTAATCTGAAGGGCTAAAATTTTAACTGAATTTTAGTACAAGTAAAAAGGATTAAAAAGGATTAAAAAGGATTAAAAAGGATTAAAAAGGATTAAAAAGGATTAAAAAGGATTAAAAAGGATTAAAAAGGATTAAAAAGGATTAAAAAGGATTTAATGGTTTTAAAATGCGAATTGTTTATCAGGATACCAAAAGAGGAATCATTGATCTTGTCCCAGAAACATTGGACGATCTCTGGAATTTATCCCATATCATAGAACCTGGAGATATGGTTTCCTCAAAAACAACCCGTAGGATACAGGATTCGACAGGGGAACGTTTAAGGAGCGACAGGGGAATTAAAAAAACATTCTTTTTGGGAATAAGAGTTGAAGAAATGAATTACCATAAATACACTGGAAAACTAAGGGCAACAGGGATTATAGAACAGGGCCCTGAGGATCTGGTGCCACTTGGCTCCCACCACACTCTTGATTTAAAACTCAACTATTCAATAAAGATCACAAAGGAAAGATGGTCCAGATGGAACATTAAAAGACTTAAAGAAGCTATAACTGCATCTAAAAAACCATCAGCAGTTATAGTTGCCATAGAAGATGATGTGGCGGATCTTGGAATCATAAGACAGTACGGAATCGAGTATTACGGGCCAATAACAGGCAGTGTATCTGGAAAAAGGGTGATTCAAAAGAACAGAAAAAAAGCCATAACTGATTTTTTCACGGATGTTGCAAACACACTGGGAAATCTTAAAGACATCCAGAGCATTGTGATAGCAGGACCTGGATTTTCAAAGGGTGATTTCTACGAATTTTTAAGCGATAAATATCCGGAACAGGCCAAAATAGCTCTTGTTGAAAGTACAGGTGCGGGTGGAAGGGCAGGAATAGGTGAAGTCCTTAAAAAAGGCATAATTGAGAAGATGGCCACAGAAGGTAGAATAGCTCATGAGATGAGACTTGTTGATAATGTTTTGGGGGAAATTGGTAAATCCTCAAACAAGGTTACTTATGGAAAATCTCAGGTGAAAGAGGCAGCAAATGCTGGTGCAGTCCAGGAACTTCTGGTTATAGATGATATGGTTCGTGAAAGGGGTATAGAAAAAGTTATGAACGTTGTTGAAAACATGGGAGGTAAAGTCATGATAATAAGCAGTGAACATGACGGAGGAAAACAGCTTGCCTCCCTTGGTGGTATTGCAGCACTTTTAAGGTACAGTATGGGTTGATCAAATAAAAACGGTTATTAATATCAGTTATCTTATAATTTATAATCTTAATAATTAAAACGGTGTTTGTAATGTACCTTAAAATTATAACAGCATTTCTATTATCAGCAATTTTAACATGGCTATTTTCAAAGGGTTTCAAAAAAATTGGAGGAAATCTATACACCACTATAAGGGGTGGAACTCCACGAGCTGTCGGTCTAGCACCATTTATAGTAATGATGCTATTTTTACAGCAGCCCTATCAATATCTGATTGGAATAATAGGTATATTTGCACTCATCGATGATCTGGTTGGTAGAAAAAGGGTTAAAGGCTTGCCTGTTGAAATTGGACAGCTTTCAAGGGGAATTGGAATGCTCCTTGTTATATTGGTTGGATTTTACTACAACTTCGCAGCTGTGGCGATTTTAGTAGCTCTCATGATACAGCCAATGAACATCGCAGACATGCAACCGGGTTCAGCATGTTCTACTACTATAATCATGGTCATACTGGTTGTTTTGGGACTTTTTGCATTCACATCCACTTTATACGCCCCTGCTTTAATAATTCTGGCTGCATGTCTTGGATACGCACCTCTGGATTATAAAGGAAAGATAATGATGGGAGAGATAGGAAACCATTCATTTGGAGTGGGTTTGGGTATTCTATATGCAGTTTTGGGGAGTATTCTGGCGAATATTTCAGGTTTTGGAGTTTCAGGAGTTTTCCAAGCTGGTGTTTTCATGTGGACGTTGGTTCTGTTCCTTCTCACAGCACTTTTAATAGCATTCATAAGAAGAAACAACCTTAAAGAATTCCTGCAGAAGAACCTTGAAATTCAGGATCCTCACTTTGGAGATTACTTCATGGATGTTCTGACAGGTGGGGGACTTGGTGACCTTGTACGAAAATTAACACTTGGAAAACGTCAGATAATAATAAAAAACAGTTTTTACAAATTTTTAGGTTTCAGAAGGCTGGTTTTTAACCCGTATTCGTCAGATAAAAATTAATTTACTTTTTTTAATTTTTAATTTTAGTAAATTAATTCTTAAATAAATTTTAAAAAATTTGATGAAAGATTTAACCCCTTCTGATATTTGTGTTTGGGGGTTTGTTTGTTCCTATTTTCTGTGTTTATTATGTGTTTCATGTTTTATTTGTAAAAATACAATTGTTTATTCTTTTTATTAGAATTTTAAAACTATTTAAACCGACAAATTTAATACGGAGGAAATAAATACTTCCTCTTGAGGTATATATGGAATCTCCGTTGATCTTATTAATGAGAGAGTTTAAATTCAGATTAAATTTAAATCATCTTTTAAAGGAGTGAGTGTTCATGAACGAAGTAATGAAAACAATAAAAAATAGAAGAAGCATTAGAAATTATCTTCCGGAACAAATAAAGGATGAAGAATTGGAAACGATTATAGAAGCAGGGATATATGCACCAACTGCACATAATGACCAACCTTGGCATTTTACAGTCATTCAAAACAGAGAATTGATAGATTTCATCAATAAAGAATCCAAAGAACTTATGAAAAATTCTGAATATGAATGGATGCGAAATATTGCCAAAAATGATAAAATACACCTCCTTCACAATGCACCAACAGTTTTTGTGGTTTCAGGTCGAAAATATGCCATATCACCCCTTGTAGATTGTTCAGCAGCCATAGAAAACATGCTTCTTGCTGCTGAAAGTCTTGGAATCGGTTCATGTTGGATCGGACTTGTTAGATCTTTCTTCACCAAGAAGGATAACATAGCAAAATTAGACATACCTGAAGGATACGAGCCATATTATGCATTCACTTTAGGTTATAAAGCAATAAATAATGTAAAAGCACCGGAAAGAAAAAGAGATGTTGTAAACTACATAAAATAAAAAAGGAGTAAGATCAATTAGTTGTAATTAAATTGGACTATTATTCAAATTAAATTATTCAACTAAAAAATTAGACTTAAATTAAAATAAAAAATAGAAATGATAATATTTCTTTTAATTTTTCTAAATCTTTTTAATCTTTCCTCCTTTTTAATGACCAAACTGCAATTATAAGGAACACCGCAGCAAATATTACAAGTGCAATGATGTCCGGCCATATTTTGAGAATTCCCCACCCTTTAAGCATAACTGCACGGCAGGCATCCACTGCATAGGTCGGTGGAACCAGATATGACAATGGCCTCAACCATGTTGGAATTGCTTCTACTGGCCAGAAAACTCCTGAAAGCAGGAAAACTGGCAATATTATGAAGGGTATGAACTGAACGGCCTGTCCTTCCCTTTTTGCGAGGCTTGAAAGTAGTATTCCCAGCGCCTGGGACACCACGGCCAAAAGTGCAACCACGAAGAACGCTAGAAATACATTTCCAACGATCATAATGTTAAACACAAGAACGGCCACAGTCAGAAGAAATGCTGCCTGTATTGTTCCTATTATTCCAAAAGCCATAGCATAACCTGAAACAATTTCACTTTCTTTTAATGGTGTTGCTAAAAGCCTACCTAAAGTGCCAGAAGTTCTCTCACCAACAAATGCAAGCAGTGTGAGCAGTGTTGTTAATAAATAAACAACAAATGCCATAATTCCTGGAACGAAAAAGTCTATGAAATCCGCGTTTTTACCGTAAACTGCATCAGAATTGACATTAATTGGCGAGTTTATACCCTCATTTTTCATGGTCTTGGTTATTGCATCTCCAACAGTTCCCAGTATGGTGTTTTTAATGTTTATAACACTTTCATCTCCCTTTATTGTTATCTGGGTGTTATTAATTGAAGATGAACTTTGTGTGGAGTTAGAGTTCGCAATTCCAGAGTTTGTAATTCCCATGTAAGCATCCTGGGTAAAGTTCTCAGGGAAAACTATCACTGCATATGCTTTGCCATCCTCAACTTTTTCAACGGCTTTATCTTCATTATTCATGTATTCAATGTTCAAAACTTTTTTATCAAGATTAGATATGATCTTATCTGAAAACGAGACATTTTCCCCATTTGGCATCTGGAATCCCTGGTCGTGGTTGACTATTACAACATTAACGTTTTCAACGTCTCCACTGAAGGCCAGTCCAAAAACGAACATTGCAAAAATAGGGGCTATGAACATCAATGCTATGGTTCGTTTATCATTTTTAATATCCCTAAAAACCCGTTTAGTCACGGCAAAGGTTCTTCGAAGGTTCATAAAGCCACCTCACTTTTTGAAAACTCTAAAAATGCGTCTTCAAGTGACTTAGTACCTGTTTTTAGGAGCAATTGGTGAGGTTCACCTTCTGCTATAATTTTTCCTCCCTTCATGAACCCTATACGGTCGCAGTGTCTTGCCTCGTCCATGTAATGGGTTGTGATGAGAATTGTTATACCTGACTCCTTCAGAAGGTTGAAATAATTCCAAAATGAGACTCGAAGCTCAGGGTCAACCCCTACAGTGGGTTCATCCAGAAAAAGGATCTGAGGTTCATGGATCAACGTACAAGCCAGTGATACTCGGTGCTTCATTCCGCCGCTCAGGTTTCCAACGATTTTGTTCTTCCACCTTTTAAGATCTATGAAATCGAGCAGTTCCTCGATCCTGTCGTTTATTTTATCCTTTTTAAGGCCGAAGATCTCCCCATAAAATTCCAGGTTCTGTTTAACTGTTAAACCATCATAGAGTGCGGTTTCCTGAGGCATATATCCTATTTGGGGTGCTACGGATTCATCTGAAATCATTTTTCCAAGAAGAAATGCATCTCCAGATGTTGCCTTTGAGATGCCGCAGAGTATTCTTATGGTGGTTGTTTTACCGGCCCCGTTAGGTCCTAAAAGCCCGTAAACTTCTCCTTTGTTCACTTTGAGATTTAGATTGTCCAAAGCCTTAAACTCACCGAACTTTTTCGTTAAGGAGGAGGTTTGAATGACATGATCAAGTTTTTTGTCCATATATTCCACTTCCTTTTTAATCTCCAGTTTTTTCATTTTTTTTAAATCTTAGACTTTGCAATTCTTGAATTAAACTAAGAACTAATCAAGTTCATAAAATGCTTCAGTATATCCTGATTAATATGTTCTGCTTTAAGCTTGAACATTAATATTGAAACTTGTTTAGTAAATCTGATGCTAAAAAGTACATGATTTGATTATTTATCCCCAATAGATCATCCTTTTTCAACTTTCATGTTACATGGTAAGGGCAACAGCTTTTTATAGTTTGTGTAACTAACAGGGTATAAAATGGAGCAGAGGTGTTTGATATTCCAGTTAATCGTGATACATTGAAAGCCCTTAAGATCATGGGGCTTACAGACTATGAAAGCAGGACTTATCTGGCTTTAACATCCATTATATCTGGAACAGCCACAGAAGTGAGCAAGGTATCTGAGGTACCCCGTTCAAAGATATATCAAGTTCTAAAATCCCTTGAAAAAAAGGGCTTTATTGAGATAAGTAGAGGTAAACCATTGAAATTTAATGTTATACCTCCAAAAGAAGTTTTTGAAAATTCAAGGAATGAAATAAGAGATAGTATGGTTAATGCAGAAGCTGAACTCAATGTTATATATGAAAACCATATAACAAATGTACCTGCCCCCATATGGTTGATTCACGGCCAGGATAAACTTGTGAAAAAAGAGATCGAGATCATTTCCCGGGCAAAAGAATCACTTTTTGTAATGGGAGGGTTCATGTTCGAGGGAGAACCCATGAAATTGAAGGAAAGCCTTGAGGCTTCTGTTAAAAAAGGTATTGCCACAAGCATAATAACAGTGCCTTATTGCATGATTGATGGTAAGCAGGTGAATGTACCTGATGAAGTAAATTTTCAAGGTCTTGATATAAAGGTGTTGAGCATACCTCACATAAAAATGGTTTTGAGGGATAAAAAAGAGATGTTAATTTCATTTTGCAGGTTTCAAGGAGAAAATGTATTACCAGATACTTCAATAGGAATTTGGAACCAATATCAAGAATTTGTTGAAACAATAAGTGGAATATATGAGTTTATATGGGAAAATGAACTTTTTAACAGGGTTATGGATCCATAATATAATATCCTCATCAACTTACCAATATTAAAGTTTGAAAAACAATATTTTAATTATAAAACTCAATATTAATGCGATGAAATAACAAGTTTAAATAAAATATTAATGGAAATGTTTGAATCAAGTTTTAATGTTGATTTTGAATTAATTAACTATTATTAAATTAAAGGTGATTGAATGAAAGCATTATTTATTGTTACAGGAAGGGGTATAGGTGGAGACGCCGTAACAGCCCTTAACATTGCAAATGCATTATCAAAATACAATGTTGAGTGTGAATTTGCACTTGACCACAGCGCACCAGGATTACTTCTCAAAAAAAAGGGTTTAACATGGCACAAAACCAGCATACCACAGGCCGGTGGCCATGCAGCAACCAAAAAAACCCTGATGAGAGCAGGGTTAAGAACTTCAAAGGCAGTTCTTGAAGCTGCAAAACTGTGCAGAAAAGTCCGTCCAGATGTGGTGGTAGGAGTTATAGGTGGAGGAGCAGTTATCGGATGTCTGGCTGCTAAAATGGCCAACATTCCCTCTGTTGGAATCTTGATAACTCCTGCAGATGCCCGAGTTTGTACAAGAATAACCACAACAGTTGCCCTACCTGAATCAAACCTTTTCCAAATGGATATCAAAGACAAAAACATACATAAAGCATATTCTCCAGTAAATCCCGATGTTGTAATAGGGGATAGGGAAAAAGCCCTCAAAAAGATGCCAGAATCTTATGATAAGAATCTTCCAACCATATTACTGTCTTCTGGTTCAACTCTCTTTGAGAAGATGGCAGTTGCAGTATCAAAGCTTGGTAAAAGTGGAATAAATGCTAACATCCTCGTGGTTGGGGATCCACTTGAAAAAGAGTACATGAAGTACTTTGATGATGAAAAAGTCATATATTTAGGTTATATAGATTGGATACGCGATCTTTACAAACTCGTTGATATTGCTGTAGTCACAGATGATGGAATGATGATACAGGAATCCATAGCATGTAATTTACCAATTGTGGCACTTTTAGGCGTAAAATACGGCCGCTACCACAACCTTGCTGCTGTTTTTGAAGGAGCAGTTCTTGAAAGTGAATTGGATGAAATAGAAGATGTATTACACGATGCATTTGAAAACATGGATGAAATGAAACGAAATGCTTCCAAGTACGGTCCGGATGTTTTAAATGCATCAGATAACATTGCAAAGATAATCTACAATCGTATCAATGAAAATTAATTGATTTAAATTTAACTTAAAAAATTTGAGGTGTTTTATTGTTAAGTTTACCAGTTTTAAAGGTGGGTTTGGGTAAAGCCGCGGGTATTGGGAAAATTGGACTTCTAGGAAAAATGGCTCTATTCGGAATTTTTGGTATGATGGCGTTTGTAGTGATTATACTGGTTGTTCTGGCGGTAATTGCATTTCTGTTCCTTAAATTCCTTAGAAAAAAAAGATACTAAAAATTTAATTATTTTAATTTAATTATTTTTTTAATTAACCTTTAATTAACTATTTTTTGTAGTTTAAAATCTGTTACTAGGTTGAATTTTCCTTAAAGATTAAATTATTTAGATAAATTAAAATTTCCTGGTTTAATTCAATTCACTGGGATTTTATAAAGCTCTTTTTATAAATCTGTTTTAAGTTTAACCAGTGGTTTAACCAAATTTTGAGAAAAATCTCAAAAGCTTGTAAACAGCGTCTGTTGAAGGATGTGTTTCCACAAAGTTATCGAAATCATAGGTTTCATAACCATCGCGCAGAAGTTTGGACATGTACGCCATGTTGGTACGTGCCGATGGGGATATTGAAAACAAACTTTTAATTTCTCCCTTCTCAACATCAACAGTGGCTTTGGTAATTCCAGTTTCACCTCTAAGCACATCCCAAAACGCTCCAGGACCTGCAGATCCTGGTATGTGCCCTTCAACACCTTCAGGATTGTCGGAACTTAAAAAACCAACGTCGTATTGTAGGGATATTGAGTTGGGTATAAATCTGTAATCTACCTCAGCTGAGATACCGCAGGCATTTCGAGCTGCAACAACCCCTTCCATCCTTGAAACGGGTGTATTTGTAATGCCTCCAACAACATCACCTGCAGCGTATATGTTTATATGGCTTGTTTCCATCCTTTTATTTACAATTATTTCGCCATTATCAGTGATATCGACCAGATCCTTTGCTATGTATGAATTTGGAACCAGGCCCACTGCAAGAAGAACCAGGCCTTCCATGTTGCCATTTGTGGTGGATAATCCATCTGGGCGGATTTCTGTCACTGAAACATTTTCATGGATTTTAACGTCTTTAAGAAGTTTCTGGACCACGTAATTTTTGATATCATCATCAAGGATTTTTAAAAATTTATTCCTGCAGAGAATATGGACTTCTGTACCCATTGCAGAGAATATACCTGCAAATTCACTGGCTATAACACCGCTACCAACTATAATCATTTTTTCGGGAATTTCTTCAATTTCTAATATGTTTTTATAAGTTTTTGCAGTTTCAACGCCTTTTATCGGTGGGATAAATGGATGGGAACCCGTTGATATTATCAGTTTGTCGTATTCGTAGGTGCTGCTGCCGACTGATACGAATCCTTCTTCAAGCTTTGCATCACCCATTACCACATTCACGCCGGCTTTTTGGGTTTCGTTTGTTATAACATGCCTTATTTTTCCTGTTGTTTCTTTTATCCCGTTTGTTACTTTTTTAAAATCTATTTCAGGGTTTAAATTTGTAATTCCAATATCGTTGAATCTTTCAGTATTTCTTATGAATTTAGCAACATCATTGAGGCCACATATAACCATACAGCCCTCATTAAGGCATTTTCCCCCAATTTTATTCCTTTCAATCAATGTAACGTCTTCTCCAAGTTCTGCTGCTTCAATTGCAGCTGTCCTGCCTCCAGGCCCCCCACCAATAACTACGATTTTCATGATTTTTCCTCCAGAACATATTTTTATATGGTAAAAGCACATATTAAAATTATTAAAATAGTGCAGTTGTATGAGCACAAGAGGTATCTTTAACTGTTTACAAATTTAGATATTAAAGAAACAGTTGTATTAAATTTAAAAAGATATTCAAAAGAAGATATTCAAATATTCTGTCTGATAAGATTGATGGAATATGAAATTAGAGATTATACAAAAGATAAATCTTTAAAAAACAATGTTTTCAGATAATTAATTTGATAAGGGGAGATTACAAATGTGTATTGCAGCACCAGCTCAGATCGTTGAAATCAAAGACAATGTTGCCACCGTTGACTTCGGTGGAGTAAGACAGCAAGCTAAACTGGACTTAGTGGGAGACTTAGATGTTGGTAGGTACGTTCTGGTTCATTCAGGATATGCTATAGAGGTTTTAACACAGCAAGAAGCAGAAGAATCCCTGGAAGCATGGGATGAGCTTTTAGAGATCCTTGATGAAGAAGATAAAGAAAATTCAAAAGCTAAATAATTGAATTTTTTTTACTTTTTCCTATTTTTCAATATAAATTATTAAAATTTAACTATACCCTAGTAATGCACTTACTTAGTAAATGCACCTTACTTTTAAATGCTATTCTAATAGATTGAAACCCGCTACTTTAATAGATAGAAACCCTCTTAACACCGGGTATCTTTAAAAACTCATTTATTAACTCACCTTTAACAGGTTTTTCTGTTATTAATGTGAGACGTGGATGTTCCTCAAGTTCAGGGTCATCTGCATGGGCCTGACGTATGCTTATACCTTCAAGAGATATGAGTTCAGTGGATTTTGCAAGTATTCCGGGGTTTCCAGCGTGGGCTTCTATTTCCACAACTCCAAATCCCAGGTTGTTTGCAATGTTTTTCAGGAGAGCCCCTGCAGGATGCATGTTCCGGAATATGGCTGAAAGCTGTTCGTCTTGGAGTATAACGTTTACAGTTGCCTTTATGGTACGTCTGTCAACTCCTGATGATTTTGCAAGGGCTACATCGCTTATTTCCACGTTTCCACAGTATATTTTGCCGTTTTCACCAACTTTAAGTCCAAGTTCAACTATTTTTCTTGCAACAGCCATACGTGCTGGAAATTTCTCGAATTTGTGTTTTATTCTATCCCACATAACATTTCACCTGATTTCCATTTTGTGTACTTTCTCAATTGTAACTATAATTCTTTTGTTTTGTACACCTATTTAACTTTATGTACAATTATGTACACTAAAGCTTTAAATAGTACTATGATGTATATAGTCTTTTAAGTGAGATTTGATTTACAGTATGGAACTTAGATCCGAAATCATCGTTCTTGAAAGAAAGTGATTTAAAACGTGATTCATGGATTATTTGTCCTGAACTGCTAAAAACTTGAATTGACTTGATCATTTTTCGACAAAAAAACTTAATTAGAATGATTATTGGTCTAAACTTGAATTGAAATAAAATTATTAAGGTGTACAACATGAAAAGTAGTGAATGTTTTTGGCGACTACAATTTAAAAATAGGCGAACCCAGAACTACAGATCTTAATTTTGATTCTCCTTTTGAACTATTTAAACGGATATACAGCAACTATCCCGATGCATTTTTACTTGAATCAATGGAAAGCGACAGCGGACTTGCAAGGTTTTCAGTACTCGGATTCAAACCGGTAGCAACCTTAAAAGCCTATCAAAATGTGCTTGAAATAGAAAAAGATGGGGAAAAACAGGAAATTGAAATAAAAAACCCCTTTGATGAAATAAGGAAATTAACATCAACAAGCAACGAAAAGAAAGGTTTTAATGGTGGACTTGTAGGGTACGTTTCATACGAATCTGTCAGGCACTTCGAACCCATTGATCTTAAAGAGTTCTCACACCCGGATTTTGAATTTGGATTGTTCCTGGATGCAGTAATTTTTGATAGAATTCACAACAAATGTGAATACGTTACTCTGGGTGAGAACAGGCTTGAAGAAATTCAGGAAGTCTCAAAAAAAGAATTACCTGAGGTTCATATGGAAGGGCTGACCTTCCACGAAACGAACCATTACTTCTCCAAGGAAAAATATGAGGAAATGGTTGTTGAGGCTAAAAAAAGAATAAAAGCCGGTGAAATATTCCAGAGCGTCATTTCAAATGCTCGTGAATATGAGATCAAGGGTAGTAAACTCTCTTTTTATGAAAGACTCCGCAAAATAAACCCATCCCCATACATGTACCATCTGAAACTTGGAGAACGTGAGATCATAGGATCAAGCCCTGAAATGCTTGTAAGAGTTGAAGGAAACAAAATTGAAACTTTCCCAATTGCAGGCACCAGAAAAAGGGGAAAAACAGTTTATGAAGATGAAAAACTCAAAAAAGAGCTTTTAACTGATGAAAAGGAAAGGGCAGAGCACCTGATGCTTGTGGATCTGGCAAGAAATGACGTTGGAAAGGTCAGTGAATTTGGATCTGTCCATGTTCCAGAGTACATGGGTGTGAAGAAGTATTCCCATGTCCAGCACATGGTATCCAAGGTTGAAGGAAAATTAAGATCTGATAAAACTGCAGTAGATGCATTTTCAGCAATGTTTCCGGCCGGAACATTGAGTGGAGCCCCCAAAATCCGGGCAATGGAAATAATCGATGAACTTGAAGGAATTCCAAGGGGACCATACGCAGGAGCAGTTGGTTACTTCTCCCTCAACGGGAATGCAGACTTCGCAATCACAATACGTACAATGGTATGCGATGGAAACCGTGCCAGGATACAGGCAGGTGCAGGAATAGTCCACGATTCAATTCCGGAAGAAGAGTACTATGAATGCGAGAACAAAGCAGGAGCACTCACAAAAGCTCTTGAAGTTGCAAGCGATGCAGAATCCGGTGATGCAAGATGATACTCATAATCGACAACTACGATTCATTCACTTACAATCTTTACCAGCTGGTTGGGGAACTTTATGAGGACATAATGGTCAAAAGAAATGATGAGATCACATTAGATGAAATAAAAAAGCTCAAACCAGATAGAATAATAATTTCACCAGGCCCGGGCAATCCAAAAAATAAAAGGGATTTTGGTGTCTGCATGCAGGTTATAAGGGAGCTTGGATGTGAAATACCAATTCTTGGAGTTTGTCTTGGACATCAGGGAATATTTGCAGCTTTTGGTGGTGATATAATTCTCACAGAGCCTGTACACGGTAAGCAGAGTGAGATTTTTCACACTGAAAATGGGATTTTCAAGGGTGTAAAAAATCCACTTCCAGCTGCAAGGTACCATTCACTCCTCTGCAATGATGCTACAATCCCTGAATGCATGGAAGTCACTGCAAGAACCAGCGAAGGTCTGATAATGGGGATAAAACATCGTGAAAATCGTATTTATGGACTCCAATTTCATCCAGAATCTGTTGGCACTGATGAGGGTCTAAAAATCCTGAAAAACTTCCTGGAGATAAACGCATGATACAGATTCAGGACATAATAAGCCAGAGAAGGAAAGATCTTCAAAAAACAATGGAAATAAAACCATTAAAAGATTTAAAATCTCAATTTGAGGATATTTCTGATGGAAGTAAGGGTTTTGTTAGTAGGTCAAAAAATCCCTTAAAAACAGAAAATCTCAAGACAAGAAATCCAAAAAATGCAGAGATCTTCAAAGATTCGATAACCCATGAAGAAAATGTCTGTGTTATCTGTGAATACAAACCAGCATCTCCATCAATGGGGGATATCTCATCTGCACCTATTAAAGATGCATTGGATGTTTTTGGAGAATCAGGTGCAAGTGCAGTTTCAATTTTGACAGAGAAGAATTTTTTCAAGGGCAGTTTAAATAATCTAAAATCTGCTTCGAAAATAACTGAACTTCCCCTACTGAGAAAGGACTTTGTACTTGACGAGTACCAGATTTACGAGGCAAAACTTGCAGGTGCAAGCGCTGTTCTCCTGATTTGCGGAGTTTATCCAGATTTAAGTAGTGGAATAAATCTGTGCAACGATCTTGGAATTGATGCACTGGTAGAATGCAAAAACCGGGTTGATATAGAAGGAGCTTTGAAGGCCGGGGCTCAGATAATTGGAATAAACAACAGGAATTTTGAAGATTTCACAATTGACCTCAAAAAAACCCAGAAACTTGCAGGATACGTGCCTCCAGAGATTGTTCTTGTATCTGAAAGTGGTGTAAAGACTCCAGATGATGCAAAACTTCTTGCAAGTTATGGTGCGGATGCAATTTTAATAGGTACGGGCATAATGGGTGAAAATAATAAATCTAAAATGTTTGAAGCTGCCAATGGGATAATAAATGTTCTTAATGGTTCCAAGGTTGAGAGAACTAGTAATTGAAGAGATTTAGGTTGATTAAAATGAAAATCAAAATCTGTGGGATGACAAGACCGGAAGACGTCATGAAATCTGAAAAATCCTGCGTTGACCTTATAGGATTTATAAACATTGAAAGATCCAAGAGATTTATGGAGATCAACGAAATAAAAGATTTAGTTTCTAATTTAAGGGATAAATTCAAAGCAGTACTTGTAATTGAGCCTGAAAATTCTGAAGAAGCAATAATGAAGTCAAAGAAGACAGATATAAAAACATTACAACTGCATTCACTTTCAAAAGCTGAAATAAAGTATATCAAATGGATTGACAGCTACAGAAAAAATGCTCATGAAAGGGATCTGGAGATTATTCGGGCGGTGGGAATTTCCCCGGGACTTGAGGGTAGCAGAAGAGATGCTAAAATGGAAGAGATAAAAGGATTTGCAATGGTTTGTGATGCACTGCTCTTTGATTATGAAGTTAAAGGTAAAAGTGGGGGAACTGGAAAGCAACTGCCACTTGATATCGTAACTGAAGCTGCAAAAGCTGCAAAAGATGTGAATAATAATATAAAAATCTTTATTGCGGGTGGAATGAACGCAGAAAGAATTAAAAATAACCGAAAAATGTTGAATAAGGTTTTTGATTATGTTGATGTTAATTCTGGTGTTGAGGATGCCCCTGGAATTAAAAATCCGGATAAAATAGAAGATATTTGTGAATTAATGGTAGATTAATGTGTAACAGATTTTAATGGTAAAAAAATTAATTTAAAATTGTTTTAGAGGTGATTTAATGATAACAAAAGGTAAATTTGGTAAATATGGGGGAGTTTTTGTTCCTGAACTCATCATACCTGCGCTTGAAGAACTTGAAAAGGCTTTTTTGAAGTACAAAGATGATAAAAAGTTCAATGAGGAACTGGAATTTTACCTGCGTGAGTTTGCAGGAAGGCCAACAGGCCTTTACTACGCCAGCAACTTATCAAAAAAACTTGGATGCAAAATTTACCTCAAAAGAGAGGATATGCTGCACACAGGAGCTCATAAAATAAACAACACTCTTGGACAGGGACTCCTTGCCAAGTACATGGGAAAAACGAGGTTAATTGCTGAAACTGGGGCAGGGCAGCATGGAATTGCAACTGCAGTTGTTGGGGCAATGCTTGGAATACCAGTTGAGGTTTACATGGGAAGTGAGGACGTGGAAAGGCAGAAATTGAACGTTTTCAGGATGGAACTTTCAGGTGCCGGCGTAACACCCGTTGAATCAGGATCCTGCACCCTTAAAGATGCGATAAACGAGGCGTTCAGGGACTGGATCACCAACGTTGAAACCACCCATTACCTCATAGGCTCGACAATGGGACCCCATCCTTACCCAACAATGGTTAAACATTTCCAGAGTGTTATAGGACGTGAAGCAAAGAAACAGATCTTAGAAAAAGAAGGTAAACTTCCAGATGTGGTTATAGCATGTGTTGGAGGGGGAAGCAACTCCATGGGAATATTTTCAGAGTTCATAGACCACGAAGAGGTGGATCTGATAGGTGTTGAAGGTGGTGGAGATGGAGTGGAAACTGAAAATACAGGAGCAACCCTTTGTAAAGGTACTGAGGGAGTACTTCATGGTTCACTTTCATTTGTACTTCAAAACGATGATGGCCAGATCAACGAGGCTAGTTCAATTTCAGCAGGTCTGGACTACCCTGGAGTTGGACCTGAACACGCCTACCTCAAGGTCACAGGACGTGCAAAATATGTTGCAGTAACAGACAAAGAGGCACTAGAAGGATTTGAACTGTTATCAAAATACGAAGGAATAATACCTGCCCTTGAAAGTTCCCATGCAGTTGCATATGCTATAAAATATGCTAAAATGGAAGAGAACAAGGGAAAAACCATAGTTGTGAACCTTTCAGGAAGAGGGGACAAGGACATGTTTATAGTTGCCAAAGAAATGGGTGAGAAGATATGAATCCAAATAACAACACTCAAAATAATAAAATCAAGGTAGACTCCTATTTGGAAATGTTCAAAAAAGTTAAAGATAAAGGTGAAGGGGCATTCATACCATTTGTTGTTGCAGGAGACCCTGATTTTGAAACATCACTCCAGATCGTGAAAAAACTGGTTGAAAGTGGAGCAGACAGTCTTGAAATAGGATTTACATTCAGTGATCCTGTTGCAGACGGCCCAACCGTGCAAAATGCAGATATAAGGGCATCCAATACAGGCATGACCACAAAAAAAGGATTTGAATTTATAAAAAGAGTCCGTGAATTTACAGGCATTCCGATAGGACTTCTGGTATATTACAACCTCATCTACAAGATGGGAATCGATGAGTTTTATAAAAATGCAAGTGAAGTCGGTGTAAACGGTGTACTTGCAGCAGATCTGCCACCTGAAGAAGCACAGGATGCAGTAAAAACAGCCCGAAAGTATGGGGTGGATCCGATATTCATTGCCGCACAAACCACCAGCAATGAAAGGCTTAAACAGATTGCAGACATGTGTTCAGGATTTCTTTACGTGGTATCAGTCATGGGAGTCACAGGTGCAAGGTCTGAAGTTAAAACCAGCACTGTTGAACTGGTTGAAAGAATGCGCAGCCACACAGATATTCCCATATGTGTAGGTTTTGGAATTTCAAAGCCGGAGCATGTAACTGAGGTTATTGAAGCAGGGGCTGATGGTGCAATCGTGGGAAGCGCACTCATAAATGTTATTGCAGAAAATCTTGATGATTACGAGAGCATAAAAACAAAAATAGGAAATTCCTGCAGTAATTTGAAGGAAGCAACCCGAAATTAAGAGATAACTAAATAGAGGTTGGTGATGTTATGATTGCAGAAAGCTTAAAAAAAGTTGTAGCCGGACACGATTTAGATGAAGAAGAATCTTACAAGTGTATGGTAGAAATAATGGGCGGTAATGCAAGTGATATTCATATCTCATCATTTTTGACCGCACTTGCAATCAAAGGTGAGACTGCTACGGAGATAACAGGATTTGTAAAGGCTATGAGGGATGTTTGCATAAACGTGTCCCACACTATAGATTTGCCACTTGTTGATACGTGTGGTACTGGTGGTGACAGGTTTAAAACCTTCAACGTGAGCACTGCAGCGGCAATAATTGCAGCATCATGCGGAGTTGCCATTGCAAAACATGGAAACCGCAGTATAACAAGCATATGTGGTGGGGCTGATATTTTAGAGGCTCTTGGAGTTGATATAAACTGTGATAAGCAGGGTGTGGAGAAATGCCTTGAAAATGCAGGCATAGGGTTCATGTTTGCCCCTAACTTTCACCCTGCAATGAAGAATGTAATGCCTGTAAGGCGAGGGCTTGGAATTCGAACGGTTTTCAACATTTTAGGGCCACTAACATCCCCTGCAAATGCGGATATTCAGCTTCTCGGAGTTTTTGACCCGGAATACGTGGATGTGGTTGCAAAAGTTCTTAGAAACCTCGGACTCAAAAGGGCAATGGTTGTACACGGGTTTGATGATAAAGGTGAGCCTGCAATGGATGAAATTTCAACCATAGGAAAAACTCGTGTTGCAATCCTTGATGATGGAGTTATCAAGGTGCATGAAATTTATCCTGAAGATTTTGGACTTGAAAAAGTCAATCCTGATCATATAAAAGCTCCTAAAACTCTTGAAGGTAATTTAAATGTTGTAAGAAAAGTTTTAGAAGGGAAAAAAGAGAATGAAAAAGATGAAGCCCGCCTTGATCTATGCCTTGCAAATGCAGGTGCAATCCTTTTCATAGCCGGAAAAGCAGAAAATCTTGAAGAGGGTGTTAAAACTGCCCGTGCAGCTGTTGAATCAGGCAAAGCACTGAAGAAACTTGAAGAATTTGTGGATGTAAGTAAAGAAGCAGAAGTTCCCAATCTTTCATGTTGCAAATAATAATTTCATGATAGTTTCATGTTCTAAATTGGGGTTAAACTATTCAATAGTTAAAATAATTAAATAAAACCGGAATAAACTCAAAATAAACTATTGTAGACAAAAATAAATAAAAAAGAGGTAAAAAATGAGGTAATTATATATTTACCTTGATTTACCATTGCTCCAATTTATTATTATAAACTACCTAGATATAAATTTTTTGAAATCTTTTTTGAAAATAATATTTACTTTGATAGGGAATATTCACAAAATTTCATGAAAATATATTCACATAATTATCTAACTTTTTTAAATTGAGTTGAAAATTTTTGTAAATAACCAAATTACAATGGTAATCTAAAATTAATAGTTTCTAAATTTCTTATTTTTATTTTATTAGAAAAAGTTGTAGTGAAATTACTAATTCTGAATGATTAAAAAAAGTTTATAGCAAAACTATCAAAATGGAATGGGCCCGCTGGGATTCGAACCCAGGGCCTCACGGTTATCAGCCGTGCGCTCTACCGCCTGAGCCACGGGCCCACAAACTCATAAATTTATGGATCAGCACATTCAATTTAAAATTATTTAAAAGATGTAAGGGTAGATTCAAGATTTAATCTTCATCATATATATCTTTTTCCCATGAGTCTCCAACCTTTTGAGGATCTGAATCATTTCATGGCATCTTTTATTAATATATTCAATTATTTGCCTAAAATATCAACAAGTTCATCAAGACATTCATCAAAATCATTATTCTGCAGTACTGTAAAAGTGCATCCTAAAATAACAGAACATGTTGCAATAGAACTCCTTAAAAGTTTCATATGCTCTTTTATACTTTTTATATCCTCTATGATCCTTCTTTTGGATGGGTCGTTATGCCGCCTTTCCATTATGTTGATGCATGTTGATTCGATTATAATAATTATGTCTGGGAATATGGTTTCAATTGGCAAAGAAATTATGTAACCTATCTGAGATTTATCCACTCCATGGAGGTCTACAAGGACGTTACTCATCCCTTTGATCTCTTCTGCAGCAGTTCTCCAGATCTGGTGTTGAACATCAATATCCAGACTGAACATCTCAGAATCGGTTGAGGCAAGGCCTTTTTGCCTTGCAACCTCAAGCATAAGTTCTCCGTAATTCACATGGGTGCATTCCAGATCCTTTGCGGCCTGTCTGCACAGTGATGTTTTACCAACTCCAGGAACACCCACCACAGCGGCGAGGTTCCATTGAACCATTTATTTATTCACCATCTCACATATGGCGTCTGCCATCATATGGCCTTCAACAACGATCTCTGCTTTGTCAATTTCGTCGAGTTTCTCAGCTTCGATCCTGGCCTGCATTGCTATGTTGGCTGCGCTCATACATCCGGGGTTTGTTGGTATAATGACGATTTTAGCGGTTTTCTCTTTCTCGTTAACTTCGATGTCACCTACGATTCCCAGTTCAACGATACTAACTCCCATATGAGGATCAGGTATCTTTGAAAGTGCTTCTTTTACTTTTATAGCTATGTCTTCGCTCATTTTATCCCTCAAAATTAGGCAATTATATTTTAATTGCACATTTTTATCCAAATTTGTCCTTCATCATAAATGAATATGTATTAACCTTAAATGAAGGATTCTTAGATTTTTTTGTATTGAATGAATGTATTTTTCTATAATCTATTCATGATATTTATACTTTGTTTATAATTTTTTTACTTTTTTCTGTGTCTTAACTTCACTGCAATACCAATGCTGGCGTTTTTCATTTCTTTGCCGGTTAAAACTGCTTTACCCACCCCAACAACTTCGTCGTTTCTCAGGATTACAACCTCATCCTTTGGAACAATATCTGGGTCTGCATCAAGTACACCTGGCGCAAAAACTGTGTTTGTTTTAAGATCAAAGTCTATTTTGACCCATTTTTTGCCCATATCCCTCAAGATTTCTCCTCCTTTCATGCTGAGGGAGTAAAATCCTGTTTCAAAAAGTAGAGTTGCGATCTGTTCCTTTTCATGGATTATATTCTGGTTAAAACGTCCCACTGCCTTAGATCCATCAGGTATTAAAGCATCAGCGTCAAGAGTGTTGAACTGGTACCGGGCTATGGATCGTAGACCGTGCAATCTTTTTTCATTTGCCCTAGGTTTTGGATGTTTTTTGAGCTCCTGCTTAAGGTTGTCCATGGATTCCCATGATGTGGGTCTGCCATCTTCACAGGTGTAAACTGCATCGTCAAGGTAGGCTTCACAGACTTCTCTGTAACCTCCTGAAACATGTGCTATAACCTCTTTTCCACCCACATAATCTCTGAGACATTCTCCTGTAACATCTATTTCTTCCCGGGACCAGTCTCCGGTTGTTGATGTATCATAGGATTGTATGGGATAGGTTCTTTCCATTTCTCGGGGACAAACCCCAAATGGAGAGGTTAGAATTGCTTCCTGCACTTTTTTGGTTGCTCTCATGAATATTGTGTGGGATTTGGATATTGAGTAGGGTTTTTTCATACTGCAGGGGAGTACAACTACCACATCACCGACAGGTTCAAGTAAACTCATTCTCTGTCTCCATCTACGGGCTTCTGGCCTGTGAAGAGATTCTTCTATTATACATGGGATTTTCATTGGTTTTCCTCAGGATCTGAAACTATTTTTTATTAAAGAAATTTATGAAATTTTATTTTTAAAGAAATTTATTTTTAAATAAAGATAAAATGATTATAAAATATTTTTAAGAACTATATTTATTTACTTTGTTTTTTGTTAAATAACCTATTACATATTAAATAACTTTTTTTCAATGGCTTTTTCATTAATTAATAAATGGTTAAAAAATATGGAATGGGATTAAAAAAATTAAAAAAAGTTGTAAAAAATAGTAAAAATACCTTTAGAACATTATATATCTTCAGAAGAGTATCTTTAAACCCTCCTGAATAATTTATTTTAAAAAATTAATTATGACTTTGTAAAGTTTATTGTGCCGTTAGATGTTTCTTCAAGCTCACCTCTAGTTATAAGCCCCTGAATAACCATTTCTATACGTTCTGCGGTTGCACCTCTCGTTACTTTTATACCGAAGAGCCTGGATGTTTGCTTAATGATCTCATCTTTTGGAGTTGCAAACTGAAGGTTTAAAACCATTCTTACAGCTTTCTCGATTTCTTCATCGCATATAAGGTTGATTTTGGCTGGAGGATCCCCGCATCTACGGCGAACCTTTATATCTGCCTCATTTCCCCGGAATAAAAATTCATCTTTAATAATTATTTCTCTGTTTTCATGGGCAAAGAGTACAGCATTTTTTATAGCATTTTGGATTCGTTTACCTGCCTTTTTAAGGCCCCAAAATGTCCTTATGCGTCGCACAACTTCGCTGAAATGCACGGGCCCTTCCACATCAACGATCTCCACAACTGCCTTTGAAAGTTCCTGCACAGATTTCTCATGAAGTTCGCAGTTGGTGTCGATGCAGATGGATGGACACAACTCATAACTGGATAATTGTTCTTCTAAACTTCTATTGGACTCTGTAGTTGGATTAGCAATGGTTCCTGTAGTCTGATTAATGGTTGATGAAGTGGTTGGATTGGTTGGGGGAACGGTTGATTTGGTAGCAGCTGCATTGATCTCATCTTCAACATTAAATTCAGGAGAAACGTTATTTGGACCGAGATTTATAGTTCCACCATTTTTTATTCCATTTCTACTTATTCTATCCCCATTTGCTATTCCATTTCCAGTTACCCCATTGCCAGATTGATCCCCAACAACTTCTTTATCTGGTACAACCCTTGCATCGCCGTAGATGCCATTTGTATTATCTTTGACTTTGTCATGATTTTTTACAATAGGTTTTAGGTTTTTAGAGTTCTCAACAGCTTTTACAAGTTGAACTTCACATTCGCCACGGTTTCTGTACCAGTCAGTGGACCAGACCCTGTAGATATGCCATCCAAGCCCTTCCAGGATCTGCTGGCGCAGCCTGTCACGGTCCCGTGCAACTGGGGAACTGTGATACGTGGCACCATCGCATTCAATACCAAGGAGATATTCGCCCTGTTTTACTGGGTTCACCACAGCCAGGTCTATCCTGAAACCAGCGCATCCCACCTGTTTGTGCACTTCATAGCCATGTTCACTAAGAAAATCGTACACAGAGTCCTCAAAGGGTGATTCTGTGTCTTCTCCTGGTGCTTTGATACTCTCAAGATTTTTGGTTTCAGCGTACTCCAAGAAAGCTTTAAGTGCCCTGACACCGAATGCTCCGTTGGAATCAATTTTAACGTCTGAAAACTTGAAGTTGGAGAAAACAACACATTTTTCTCTTGCACGGGTAATGAGAACATTCAAACGTCTTTCTCCCCCTTCCTTGTTCAGAGGTCCGAAATTGAGGCTCAACTTTCCATCGTTATCGTAACCATACCCAACGCTTATGAATATAACATCTCTTTCATCACCTTGGATGGTTTCGAGGTTTTTCACGAAGAAGTGTTCCTCCCGATTACTGCTGAAAAACTTTTCCATTCCATGGTTGTTTTTGAGGTAAAGCTCCACTTCTTCCAGAATCACCTGCTGCTGCTTCATGTTGAATGTGCCTATTCCCAAGCTCTTCTCAAAGCCGTACTCTTTAAAGTGTTCCGCTGCAGCTTCAACAACTTTTCTAGCCTCTTTACGGTTTGAAGAACTTCTACCTCTATCATAAACTGTATCTGGTAAATATTCAAATTTTAAACCAAGTTCCTTGGTTTTGTGGCATGGAGATGGATATATGAGAAGGTTATTGTTATAGAACTCTTGGTTTGATAGGGCAATGAGGGATTCATGCCGGCTTCTGTAGTGCCAGCGGAGCATTTTTGTGGGGAAACTACTCTTACAAAGGTGCAGTATACTCTCCATATCCGAAAATGATGCTATTTCATATTCATCATCTTCATCGGCACCCCCAATAATATCAAAAAATGATGTTGGGGGAAGTTGGCGCGTATCACCCATCACCACGGCCTGTTTGCCTCTGAGAAATGCTCCAATAGCATCTTCCGGCTTAACCTGACTTGCTTCATCGAAAATAACAACATCGAAGTTCATATTTTGAACATTTTCAGGGTCGATGAACTGTGCTATTGAGAGGGGACTCATCATAAAACACGGCTTAATTCTCTGTATTAAACTGCCTGCACGTGATAAAAGTTTTCTTATGGGCATGTGCCCCCTTTTACGATTGAATTCACCTAGAAGAATTCCTAACTCTGAGTTGGGTGATGCTGCATCGTTTACATTGGGCTTTTCATGGGATAATCTGCTTGCAATCCTCTTACGGTTCAGTTCAATAAGTCTCCTGTCAAGATCTATGAATTTTTCTATTTTATCCTCGTGAACATCCCCTATAAATCCGGATAAAGCAGAATTTTCTAAAAATGCTTTTCTAAGTAAATCATCTGCAAAATTGCCCTTCAAACAGGAAATTAGGTCTTCTGGTTCGAGTTTGTCAGCGAGTATCAACTCAATTACAGGGTCTGCTAATTCATTTGGCTTTTCTTTTAATACGAGAACTAACTGGGACCATTGCTGAAGTTTTGATGTATTTGATTTGAATAATTCCATCTTTGAAAGAATTTCATCGAATGAAACTTTATTAAAACCACTTTTAAAAGGAGAATCATTATCCATTTTAATATATTTGTCCAGTTCTTCAAAGGTGTTTAACAGTTTATCATGTTCACCGGATATTTTTTGAATAGAACGATTTAAATCAGTCAAACCTGTTTGGTTACTTACAAGTTCAATGGTTTTTTCGTTTATACTACCATCTGATAGAAGTTTTCGCAGTGGAGGGATCCGTTCACACATTTTCCTTAAAGATTCTGTGTTACTTTGTTCAGCAACCCAGTAGGAACCAAAAAGACTTCTGGCACTTTGGTTGTGTTCTCTTATTTGATTTCTAAGTTTCTGACATTTCAACACATCTTCCATGTCATGAAGAATTTCATCATCATTTTCAGGGACTTTCACCTTATAAAAAACCGAAATATTCGCTCTGGCTTTTTTATAACCTCCTCTAAATGATTTGAATAATTTAGATGAACTTTCCTCGTATTCCTTGAGAACTGAGGATACATCTGTATTTAAGATAATTTCATCGAATTTTTGTGTGATGCTCCGTTGAAACTGCTGAAATTTATCGATTTTTTCAATTAAGTTGTATGCTTCCGGGGTTCCGGCATCCCATTTTGGATTTAAAAAAATATCTTTATCCACTTGTTCGGTGGATGTTATAAATTGGGCGTTGGATACTGATTGCTGGAGTTCTTCCAAATTGTTTGTTTTTCCAATACCTGAAATATCTGCCAGATACTGGATTTCAGATTTAATGGTCGTTACTGAATTGGTGCATTCGTTTGTTAAATAACTAATTTCATCCAGATCCACTGGAAATATTGGTTCGGGCATACAATTCTTCCATGGATTGTTTGTGAGTGGTTTAATATGTTTTACAATTTCACCTATATGTTCAAGTGTATTAACTGAATCCTGCCACTGCTTTCTGGTGAAATGGTCGGGATTTTTGATTTTGGCACGCGGAATCTTCCGTCCTGTTTTATTAAAATGATCCAAAGCTTCTTCTTTAAGACCGAAAAGTTTGAATGGGGAAAGTCTGATTTCTCCGAGGGGTTTGTGTAAAATTTCATTGTACCCATCTAATTCTGATTTGAGTTTTTCAATCTCATTGAACTCATCATCAAGCATTATTTCAGCTTTTGGAGGGCTGTAAAGTGTTCTTTCGAGTTCATTTAAAACTTCCCTTTTGTTGGATTTGCGGCTGTGCAGCTCGAGACAGAAATCACCAAGACCAACACCATCTAAACGGTCTTTAACAACTTCCAATGCAGCCATTTTCTCACTTACAAATAGAACAGTCTTTCCATTGGCCATTAATTCTGCTATAAGGTTAACAATGGTCTGTGATTTACCTGTACCTGGAGGTCCCTCAACCACCATATTTTTACCAGCTTTTGATTCTTCTATCACGGCTATTTGGGATGAATCAGCATCCACAACATGATAAATATCCTTTGAAGATAATTTCTTGTCAACGTCGTCTTCAAAGAATTCTTCTCCAACTGAATTGCCTGAAGGGTCAAATATGGATTCTATAATCGGATTTTCTGTGATTTCAACGCTTTTCCAGCTTTCGGGGTCCAGATCCTTATACATGACAAATTTTGTGAAGCTGAAAAAGCCCATGTGCATTTCATATACAACTTTCCAGTCCTTTTTTGAGGATATTGCACTTTTTATAGATTTAAAATAGTTATATACTCCCTTTTTTTCTTCTGGCATCTCAAAATCTGATATTTCTACACCCTGTTCCTGTAATTTGGCTTGAAGTGAGATGTTGGGGATTATATCGTCTCCAGTCCATTTGAGTTTGAAAGAACCTTTAACTTTTTTTCGCTCGAGTTCAACAGGTATAAGGAGCAATGGAGCTTTTCTGGGTTCTATGACATCAGCACTTTCTTTCCATTCCAAAAAACCAATTGCAAGGTAAAGTATATTGTAACCCTGTTCTTCAAGCATTGATTTGGACTGCTGGTTAATGTAAAAAAGTCTTTTTTGAAGTTCTTCTGCCTTCAGCCCAGTTTGGAGAAAGGTGTCTTTGTACTTGTCTGCAACTTCCAAATTTGGTGATGGCAGCTTCCAGAGAGTTGAGGTTTCTTCGTCTGTTAAATCTGAATTTTCTACTTCGTTGAGATTTCCATTTTCATCAACTTCATCTTCTTTATTTTCTGATTTAGGAAGAAACTGCATTTTTTTCTCTTCTAAAACGATGAGGTTGTAAATTTCCGTTGGAATTTCATTTATTACCCCAATGGATTTCTTACGGGCTTTGAAATTCAGAAGCTGGTTACGCATTGTTAAATCCAATAAATTTCTTCTTAATGATTCTATTTGCCCCTCAATGTTCAAAACAGCCGGTCCATCCATTTTTGTGCCTCAAATTTTCATGATAGTAAAAACTACCTTAAAGTTACCTTTAAAAATATTCTTAGGTAGTATAACATAAATTTTTCTATTATAAACATCTGGTAATTACTTTAAACCTTCTACGTCTTGAATAATATCAGAAAAATATCTGCAAGACCTAAAGAGATGAAATAATTTTCAAAAAAAATTAGTAATCAATTTAATTAAGGAATTTAAGATTAAGGAAGTATTGGAATGGGAAAGTAATTGGAATTTAAAATCATAAAGTGTAAAGCATTGATTTTTAAATAGATCTCTTAAAATTGAATAAAAAAATTCAGATAATAGTTTGAATCTATCAGTAGTTTCAACTTTTAGTCAATTTTTAGCTGTACTCTTTTAGCCGTACTCCCTATCTTTAAATGTTATGATGAATCTGGTTCCATTTGTTCTATCAAGCTCTATTTTGCCGTCAATTTGTTCGGTTAAGTTGTTAACAAGGCGCATTCCAAGGGATTCTATGTTTTAACCATGGAACGTACTAGTGTTTCCTATAAATATATTCTCCATTCAACCATTTGACCCCCACCATCTGGGATAGATCCCTGTCAATCGACACAAGGTCATCTTTATCTAGCTTGGAGATATCATCTTTACCAACAATTCGAGTTAAGTTAGCAATTTCCTTTGTCGATAATGTTATAAAATTGGTGAGTTTTAAAACTCCCTCATCTACATCTAACTGTTTTAGAAGCTGTGGGTTTTGAGTTGTCACACCAGTTGGACAGAGTCCTGTGTAACAGATACGGTACTGTTCACAGTTTATGGCTATAAGTGCTGCTGTTCCAATATAAACTGCATCAGCACCAAGTGCAAGGCATTTTGCAAAGT
This sequence comes from Methanobacterium paludis, assembly GCF_000214725.1. Classification (NCBI taxonomy): domain Archaea; kingdom Methanobacteriati; phylum Methanobacteriota; class Methanobacteria; order Methanobacteriales; family Methanobacteriaceae; genus Methanobacterium; species Methanobacterium paludis. The sequence goes on from NC_015574.1 coordinate 655,208, forward strand.
CTGAGGAGCTGTGAAGACTTCCTCCTGCAATTAAAGAGACTCTATCCTTAACTCCAAGTTTCTGAAGGTGTCTGAAGGCCCGCGGCAATGCTGCAATGATGGGTAAACCCACATTGTCCCTCACATAAAGGTCTGTGGCGCCAGTACCTCCACCAAAACCGTCCAAAGATATGAAATCAACTCCAGCATCCACAAGAATTTCTAAATCTCCCTCAACATCACCACAACCTATCTTAGCACCTACAGGTGCACCTCCGGAGATCTTATGGAGCCACGAAACTTTTTCAGCCACATCTTCTGCACTTTTAATGTCCAGGTGGTGCGCTGGTGAATAAGCAGCTTCTCCAGTTTTCAAGCCCCTGATGCTGGCAACTTCAGAGTTCATCTTGCTTGCTGGAAGATAACTTCCTTTTCCAGGATATGCGCCCTGTCCAAAGCGTATTTCAATGGCTGTGGCATTTTTGAGTACATTTTCATCCACTCCGAAGCGTCCTGTTGAATACTGGACTATTCTCTGCTTTTGAGATAGTTCACTCTCCTCATCAGATATTCCCCCTTCACCAGAATTAAACCCTATATTCAGTTTGGATGCAGTTTCAGCGATTACTATCTTAACATTGGGAGATACAGCCCCAAAACTCATACCTGAAACTAGTATTGGCGATGAAACCTTGAAAGGTTTTTTAGATTTTGGACCTATACAGATCTGTGTTTTTACATCATCTTCACGGTTTAAAGGAATTTTTTTTATTTGGGCAGGCACAAAATGTAGGTCTTCAAATGAAAACGGGATTTTCTTGGTTGATCCCATGGATGTAACTATACTCTCACCAGAGGCACTCAGATCCTTGATATTCACAACGTTCTGATAAAAGGAATCATCTTCTGAAGAACCCTTTTTTCTCATTACTAATTTACCGTTTCCAACTGCCCTTTTATTGCAATAATAGATACTTTTAAGTTTATTTTCGTAATATACGGCACATGTATCACATATACAACCTTTGGCTTTAATATCTGTATTACTTGGACATTTACCGCAGTATAATATATCTCCACCACATTCTGGATAACTTGGACAGTAGGGGCAGTGACATTTTTTTCGATTTTCTTCAGAATCCTCAATTTTTGAAAGAACATCCCTTGAATCTTGAACCATGATTAAAGTCTCCTGAATTTATTTACTGAGATATTTACATCATTTTAAGAGTGTTTATTTTCCGAATTATTCTTTTTCATCCTTTTCATTGATTTATTGATATTTAAAAAAAAATTAAAAATTAACATATGTTTAATCAGATAATCTTCAGATAAATCTTCTTGGATCCGTTTCAATATCCACAATAACAGGCTTATCAGATTTAAGTGCTTTTTCAACTGCACCTGGAAGTTCATCAGGTGTTTTTACAGTTATTCCAAGACCTCCACAGTTATTTGCATAATCTGCAAAGTTGCAGTTATAAAGCTCTGTATTCCAGTTGGGATAATTTTCAACCATTTGCTCCTGCATAATCATTCCAAGCTGGCTGTTGTTAAACAAAAATACTTTTACAGGCAGTTTGTATTTTACAGCTGTCATAAATTCAGCCATTACCATGGAAAAACCGCCATCACCGGTTATACAAATAACCTGTCTTTCGGGGTATACAAGTTGGGCTGCAAGTGCTGCTGGTAGTCCAAATCCCATTGTAGCCAGATATCCTGACATGACCATTTTCTGGGTTTTTTTCATCCAGAAGTTACGGCCGAACCACCAGCAGTTCTCCCCAATATCAAGGGCAATGACTGCATCGTCTGCAAACTTTTCATTTAGAACCTTAATAATGTATTGAGGCCTAACTGGAGTTTTTGAGGGATCTGCTTCTTCTTCCAGAAGTTCGATCCATTCTTCTTTCAATTTGGATATTTCAGCAAGGTAATTGTCGTTATTTTTTTCTTTAACCATGTCTGTAAGTTTAGGTATCAACTCAGAACAGTTTCCAAGAAGCGGTACTTCAACAGGGTATCTTCGAGCTATCATCATGGGATCTATGTCGATCTGTACGGTTTTTTTCTCAGGTATCTGTGTCATCTCTGAAAATGACGATCCCGCGACTATCAAAAGATCTGTTTTTTCTACAAGAGCTGTTGAAGCTGTTGAACCTATTCCACCATGACTTCCAACGTACAAGGGGTTATATTCATCAACAATCCCCTTTGCCCTGAAAGTTGTGGTTATAGGTGCTTTTATTTTCTCTGCAAGTTCTAGAAGTTTATCGCCCTGTTCCATCGCACCAAATCCTGCTAGAATTACTGGCCTTTCTGATTCATTGATTAGGTCTGCGGCTTTTCTCAAGAGGAAGTTGGGCTGTGAAACTGATTGATTAGGCATATTACCTTTAAACGGAATAATTGGCAGATTGCAGGGTAATTTTTGAACATCGTTAGGAATTCCGAGGTGTGAAACTCCCCTATCAAGAAGTGCATGTTTGATTGCAAGGGTTGTGAGACTTGTTGTCTGGTCTTCTGACATTAAAATTTTATTAAAAACAGTTAAAGGTTCAAAAAAGGAGTACTGGTCGATTTCTTGGAATGATCCAGGTCCAATAAGCTGTCTTGTAACCATACCAGTTAAAGCAAGAACCGGGGAGTGATCAAGTTCTGCATCGTAAAGTCCTGTTGCCATATTGGTTGCTCCAGGGCCTGCGATAGTGAGACATGCTGCTATATGTCCTGTGAGTTTTCCATAGGCTGAAGCCATGAAAGCTGCTGCCTGTTCATGCCTCACCTGTATGTATCGTATTTCATCACTTTTTCGAATGGATTCAAGCACCCCAAGAGAAGATGTTCCAGGGATTCCAAATACGTATCTCACACCCCATTCATCCATTTGTTTGACAATTATATCAGCCACAGTTGTTTCTTCACCTTCTGTTTCTGTAACTCCTTCACATAGTTTTCCTTCACATAAAAAGACAAAAAAGCTTTTTGGAGAATTGCAGACAGGGCACCTCCAATCATCTGGTAGTTCATCGAATTTAACACCTTCAACATCTTCATCGTATATATGATTACATACTGTGCACCGGTACTTTGCCATTTAAACCCCCCATGGACTATGGTAAAATATATCCAGAATAATTTCTCTACTTCTATTATATACTTTTGAAATTAATAAAATCATATGTTTAAAGATTATTTGTTAATAAAAATGGGGCTGTCTTGTCGTTTTTAGAAAGAACAATTATTTTCACCAGTTTTTGGTGGTTTTTTTGATTGTCTATTAAAAAGACTTTTAAAAATCTTTTAAAAATCTACTAAAAAATTTAAAAAAATTTAAACCCTCCAAAATTCTAATTACAAAAATTGATAAAAGAGTAAATAAAGATTTAATATGGAGTGTCATGATAAAAACTCTTATAAAATCCACCAGAATAACATGGGCTTCCAAAACCGTCAATATGTATCTTCTGGTTCTTACTTATGCTTATTTTGCTAATATAATTATTACCAATCCCTATGAAATAATTGAGGGACTTATTTTAGTTTGTGTACTTTGGGGTGCATTATACAGCCTCAATGACCTCACTGATCTTGAAGTTGACAGGAAAGACAGCTCAAAAAAAGAAAGGGCTTTTATTCAGGATAATGTTGAAAAAGGATGGATAATGTTGTTTTTTGTGGTTTTGGGAGTAATAGTTTTTTTAGTTTCCTTTGCCACCATGAAACCTGAGTTTACTGTGATACTTGCGCTCATGCTTTTAAACCAGGTTATATACACAGTACCTCCAATCAGACTTAAAAACACCGTACTTGCACCTTTTGCAAGTACGGCCACAAACACGGTCTTGAGAATTGCCTCATGCTGTGTGTTACTGGGAAACATCTTTTTGGTCCCATTGAGCGTTTACTTCTTTATGTACATGGCGGGACTGGCCACGTATGTGATGTATAAATCAGAAACAGGTCAAGCAAGTATTGTAGGTGTAATAGCTGCGGTGGCGTTGGTTTATTCGTTGTATTCGGGATATATGAATTTTGTGCAGTTTGCCGTAGCAGTTCTGCCGGCTTTTTTAGCAGCAATACCTTTATATATATCTTTATTTGTGGAAAAAGATAAACTGGTTTATTTAGCAGATGTACTCTACCATCAAGTTGCAATGGTATTTTTCATTATCTGTATTCTTTATATTCTATTTTAAACTTGTTTAAGTTGTTAATTTTAAAAGAGAATCTTTTTAATCCCATATCTGAATCTTGAAAGTATTTTTCATAAATACTTTTTTATTAACTATTTTTCTTAAAAGAATTTGGATAAGAGTTTAAAAATAGAGTTTAAGATATTTTTAAAACAAATTTTATTTTAAAAGAGAATTTTAATAGAAAGGTTTAAAATTTCATTGAAATTTAAATAAAAGTATTAAAAAAGGAATTTATTCCTTAATCGATATTTAAACTTATTTTTAAACCAAAACTTGTGTTTAAAATTTAATTTAAAAGTTAAATATTAATTAAAATAACTTCCCTAATTTAACTAATGCCTTTGGTGAAACTTTTATCAGGAGTTTTATGAGTTCTTTAGTGTTTATACTGTCAAACTCAACACCCTGAAATGCTTCTGCTATAGAATCCAGTTCTCCATCTGAAAGACTTAAAAGGTACTCCTTGGTTTTTAGGTACTTGTCGAAGGATTTACCTATCTCTTCTTCACATTTTTTCTGGTATTCTTTAAGCCTATCTTCAGAGTAGTCTCCTTCCTTAACTGCTGCAGCTGCAACTTCACCTGCAAACAAACCTGCTTCCATAGCTGTGATTATTCCTCCACCTGTAAGGGGATTCACGTGGCCTGCTGCATCACCAACAATGATAAGGTTGTCTGTCGCCAGTTTTTTAATCATTCCGCCAACAGGGTCTCCGCCAACGTTTAATTCAACGGCCTGGGCGTTTTTTGTTGCGGGGCAGTTTTCAACGAACTCAACAAGGTGCTCGTAAGCACTTTTATCGGTTTCTGTTGTAATGATACCTAAACCCACGTTTGCAATGTCATCTCCTTTAGGGAAGATCCATGCATAGCCTCCAGGGGCAACGCTTCCAAAGTAAAACTCTATTGAATATGGATCTTCAAGTTCAAGGCCAGCCATTTCAAACTGGATTGCTGATTCCATATTTTTAGGTTTTGCAGCGGTTTTAAGTCCGCCCCATCTTCCAACCCTGGACTCTGGTCCATCCGCACCTATTATGATCTTGGCTTTGATCTCGAAGTCTTCGCCCATGCGTTGGCAGCTTACAATGTAACCGTTGGAATCTTTTCTCATACCTCGTGCAAGAGTTTTGATCATTATTTTTGCACCAGCACGGGCTGCATCCATTGCCATGTGTTTGTCAAAGATTTTCCTTTCCAGAATGTAGCCTGCTTCAGGAAGCTTCACACGTTCATCGTTGAGCCAAACATCGGTCCCATTTGGTGAAACAAGACGTACACCACTAAGTTCCCTTGTCACCCAGCGGCTTGATGGTTCGATTCCCAATTTCTTTAACCCTTCCTTGGAAACACCTTCTGCACATCTTTTTGGTGATCCTATCTCTGATTTTTTGTCTATCATGACCACGTCTGCACCATTTTTGGCTGCGTGTTTAGCGGCAGATGAACCGGCGGGACCGGCTCCTATTACCAGAACATCAGTTTCAATCAGTTTCATGAAAAATTCATCTCCATTACTCTTCTTTGACTAAAGCCTGCACTGGACATACTTGTATGCATATCTGGCAGTCTTTACATCCTTCTTTGTTGAATATTAAATTTGTCTCTTGGACTTCGATTAATGTGCGGGGGCATACACCTGCACATTCCCCACAATACATGCACCATTCCTTAACTATCATATTATCAACCTTCATTTAATTTCAGCATATATTTTCAGATTACCTTGTTTAAGCTTTCTTAGTATTTATAAGTTCGTTGTAGATAAAGACTTTGTAAGAAAAGAGTTCAGGATCAAAGCTTTATCTTCATTAAAATTTAATATTTGTAGTGATAACCTTTTGTTTATTAATTTTAAATTAAAAAGACGGATTAATTGAGTGATTTAAATTAAATAAACTCTTTAATTAATTAACTCAAGAAGATCTTTAATCCTCACTCTTTTTATATCAAAGTTTGTATTATATTAAATTATTTAGAAAACCCAGAATCCAAATTATTTCTAAGGAGTAGATATTTAATTTATACACATGGTTCTTTTTATATATTTTTCAATGTTTTTATTTGAACAAGTTCCACTGTTGGATGTCCAGCCAGTTGGATGTCCAGCTATAAAATAGTTTTGAGGGTCGGTCTTAAAAAGTTTGGATCGGTCTTAAAAATATATAAATTGATTTAAACTATGAACGTTTAAGCATTAAAGACATTATGCTTGGTTTTGAGTCTTGTTCTTTGGATTTAGAAGCACCAAACATCCCCATGGCAGGGGATGATAAAAACTCTTTATTTGCACGGTCTGTAATCTCTTTGAATATCATTTTATAAGCCGTACAATGTGGATCTACACCGTTAATTTCTCCTTTATTGGGAGTTATCGCGTTGTAAGGACATCCTCCTCTGCAGAATTTTATGTAGTGGCACCCGGAGCATTCCTGGTCAACGTAGTTTTTATACTCTTCAAGTAACTTTGCTGGAGCCGACTTTGCAAGGTCTTCAACTGTTGGATGGTCTCGAACGTTGCCCATAACATACTCTGGCATTCCAACAAAACGGTAACATGGATAAATACTGCCGTCAGGCCCTACAGCAAATGTATCACCCATACAATCAACATAAGTGCAGACTGTGCCTCTGCGGAGGAAAACACATTTACAAAGGTTGTCAATGTTCATAACCGTTATATCATCTATGTTCTCCAGATATTTGTCCAGAAGATAAATTAACAATTTCCCATAATCTTCAGGAGCAAGTGCCATCTTTTCGGGATTGGAATCACGTAATGAGGGTAAAGCGGGGTGTAATTTAAGGGTTAAACCATCATTGAGGAAAAAATTGAAAATATCTTCCTTAAAATTTACAGAGTGAGATGTGATGGTGGATATGAAGCTCACCTTCAGATCATGGGCTTTTGCAATTTTGTAACCTTTCATGGTTTTCTCAAAATACCCTTCTCCCCTTTGAAGGTCGTTTAAATCCTTGGGACCATCTATACTTGAACCTATGGGAATACCGTACTCATGGAAAAGTTCAGCCATCTCATCTGTGAGGTTCCATAAATTGGTTTGAAGAGCAAGAGCCGGTTTAAGATGGCTCAAACTTTCTGTTAATAAAGGCAAAGCCCTTTTGTAGAAATCATAACCCGCTAAAAGTGGTTCTCCACCATGGAACGTAAAGGTAACAGGTTCATCTCGGAAGTTTTCAAGCCATTTAACAACTTCTTCAACAGTTTCAATACTCATTAATTCAGAACCTTCCTCAGAACTCCAGCAGTAACTGCAGTTAGAAGGACAGCCCAATGTAGGAATTAGCATTACATGAAAAGCCATGAAAACACCTTCTTTTAGATTATTAAAAGTTTAAATGTGATATTTAATGGAATTATAGGTTAATTTTTTATTTATTTTTTATTTATATTTTGTGTATCCATCTTTTTTTGATTATCTTATCACTTTTTCTTAAAAAATTTGAAATATTGTTGTTTAATGGGTATTCATTACACAATTTTATCATAATTTGTACACAAAATTTTATCATAAATTGTTTCCACATATATTTTTATCCAGAAATTATTTCTAAGGTCTTATCAAGATATTTATACGTTCATAGTATAATCATATAAAAATAAATTCATTAACGGATTTCAAGATAATTTAGGAGGAAAAAATATGAAAAAATCTGTAGGAGCTAAAACTATAGTTTATCCAACACCTGCTTTTGTTGTGGGTACATATGATAAAGCAGGAAAACCTGATGTTATGACAGCTGCATGGGGAGGTATTTCAAGCTCAAATCCGCCATGTGTTTCGATTTCACTGCAAAAAGTAAGGTACACTTACGAAAATATTGTGGAAAGGGAAGCTTTTACCATAAGCATTCCTTCAGAGGAATACGTCAAGGAAACAGATTACTTTGGAATCGTATCCGGAAAAAAGGAGGATAAACTTTCTACCAGCGGACTCACAGCTGTTAAAAGCGAAATTGTAGATGCACCTTACGTTGAAGAATTCCCACTTGTACTTGAGTGCAAACTGGTCCATAAGATCGATTTAGGAATGCACACCCAGTTTACAGGAGAAATAATTGATGTTAAGGTTGATGAAAGTTATGTTGATGCAAAGGGACTTCCAGATATAACCAAAATAAAACCGTTCTTCTACGACCCTGCAGGCAGGTCTTACTATGGAGTTGGTAAAAACCTTGGACAGGCATTCAACATTGGAAAAGAGATTAAATAATATCTGAAAATTAATCTAAAATAGGGTAGAAAGATAAATAAAGATATTTTAATCCTTTTTTTAACTTTTTCAAGTGATTTTTCATTAAAATGCAAAATAAAAATTGAATAATTACGGAGCATATAAACCTTTCATAAATACAAAAACATTCTATTCATTGATTTAATGTACCATAAACTTGTTTTTGGAAGATAAAAATGGAAAATTCAGACTATATCCCTGATAAATTTGTGTTTAAATATGGTCCTGCTCTTCGTTCATACGAAGGATTTTCAATAACTCTTGAAAAAGGTAATTTGATCTATAGAGATGGGCATATACTCAGTCTAGATGAAAGGTCTTTAAATCCAACCCAAAGTCAATGGATTAAGTTTTGGAGCACTGTAGATGAAATAGGGCTCTGGAATTGGAATGAAAAATATGATTTATGCTGTTTGGATGGAGTTAAATGGAACATTCAAATATCAATCCAGGGCCATGAGATCGAGTCTGAGGGGTCAAATGACTTTCCTGATTCATTCAATGAATTTATTAAAGCCATTGAAGACTTGATTGATGAAGATATAAAACTAAATTAGACTAACTAAATAAAAACTAATATTTCAAAACTAAAATATTTCAAAAACTAATATTTAAGATTTTTTTAAGATTTTAAGATTATTGAAAAGCTATTTATTTTTATTTTAAATCAATAAATTTTTAAAAGTTCTTTTATTGTATCTAATGAATTTGAACAGGAATTGAAAATTTAAAAAAGAAAAATGGAAATCTATTTTTATTAAAATAGATTAAGCAGATATTAATTAAGCTAGCGTTAATTTGGTTGGATGACCAGCTAATTTTTCATTACCGTCTGCTGCACAGTAATCAGCATCACAAGCACTGCAGGTCCATTCACCTTCTGCAGTTCCTTTTGGGTTCCAAACAAGTGTACCATATTTATGACATTCAGGACAATAATTCAAGAATGTAACAGTGTGGTCTAAGTAGTTTCCTAATGCACCGCAGGAACATTTTGCAGTAGCTGTAACAGTTTTTGCAGTAGCTGCAATTGTACTTACAGATTTACTAGAAGTACTTGTAGCCGCAATAGTTTTGGTGCTTGCTGTTGTTTTTGTGTTTGCACTGGTTGTAGCTGTTGCTGTTGTGTTTTTTGTGGTTTTTGCTGTTTGTGTTGATGCTACTGTTGTTGTCTGGTTTGCTGCACTTTTTGTTGTTGTTTTTGTGTTGTTGTTGTTTGTGATGGGGTTTGTTCCGGTTAGTGTTTTCATTGCGTTTTCTGTTTGTGTTGATACCCATCCGTCGATTGTTATGTTAGCATCTGTTTGGAAGAGTTTTACTGCTTGTTGTGTGTATTGGCCGAAGGATCCGTCGATTGCTCCGGTGTAGTATCCTTGGTTTTTGAGCCATTTTTGTAGTTCGATTACTTGGTTTCCAGTTGCACCTATTTTTAGGCCGTTGTCGGTAACCGCGTTTGTTCCGACATTGCTTTGGTTTAAACATGTGTTTACATTATTATTTTGAATATTTTGAGTGTCAGCCGCCCCCGCAAATGGTAAGGCACTGAACAGTACACACAACACTAATGCGGTTGTGTATGTAATTTTTCGATTAATTGTACCGCCTCCACGTCCGAACATTTTTATAAGTTATGTAAGGACTTTCTTTTGGCACTCCCTTTGATAACTTCAACCTCACATATAAAGGCTTTGATCAAATCCTAAAAAAAAGGCACGCAGAGAACTCTTTTTACAATTTAAGACCATATAAACAAGTATTGAAATAGGCTGTTAACAGATTAGTCATCACAGTTTCTATTTTCAATAAAATGACACAGTCCAAACCCCATTCCCCAAAAAAACCACCAAACAAACACTTCTACAATACCCTATAATACCCGAGAACATTCCTCAAGCCCAACCACCAACATCATACCAACCATTAACCCTTGATAATACATTAAATTCAAAACAAACACCAAAAAAATTAATACAAATAAATCAAAACCCACTAAACCCTTTACCCAATTTTCACCTTTTTAGAGAAAAACAAGCCCAACAAACCCCAAATAACATCACACCATAATTAATTTAAATATTAATAATTTTTTAAGAATCTCAATGAATTAAAGATTAAAACTGTAAGTAACTGTGTAAAATATGTTGATTCCATAATGTATTAGCATTAATAATTATTTTTAATATCTAATTCCAATTTGTGAATAAAACCAATGAAAACCAATGATGCTGCATGAATTTCGTTTATTTCCTTTTATTTTACTTCCCCATTTCTACAGAAATGACGACTCGGTTCACCCTCTTTGAGGCTGTTTTCTTTCCAGATGGGACAGTCATTACATTTACAAATTCTATTAGTTTTAATATCTTTACATGTGGCTTTACCTGTTGCACAGTACACTCCTGGAACTCTATCGGGTCCCATCATCATGGGGCTGTCCAGATCTTGTTGGGTTATTAATAGCATTATTTTCAGTTTATCTTTAACGCATTGACTTTCAATTTGGACAGCGCACTTGGTGCATACACATTTTTTGATGTTTTCCATGGTAAAATCAATTTTACGCATCTCAAATCCCCAGGTACAACTTATTTTAATATTATTTTAATTTTGTAACATTTAAATCATTAATTATGTTTTATAATCCTTGCATGCATGTTTTTATGCTCCTTGCCCGTATATGGCTGCTCCAATGAAAAAAAGTACTATTCCTACGATTAAAAAACTTGTAGGCAGCAAGTTCCATCTTGCTATGTAGTGACCAAACACAAAAATTACATTTAAAATTATTATAAATGATCCTAGAGCATAAAATAAAAATCCTAACTTATTTATTGTTTTTGGGTCCATGTTTCTGGTTTAGAAATCTCTCTTTATAGAGTTATTCAAATTAAGTTTTAAATTATCTTAAGGTATCGTAAGGGAATTACTGATTATATTAAAAGATTATAGGGATTCAAACAATTTTTTGGTTTATTTCGTTTGAAAACGATGCTACTAATCTTGATATTACTAATCTTAAATTTACATTCTCTCGAGAGCGTTTTCCATGGATTTAACATGCTTGATTTCTATTTTATTATAGAATGCAAAACCTATTTCCTTGAAATACCTTATCACAGCATCTTGAGCTGGTGCTTCAACCACATATAAAATTGTATGTTCAAGTGGGGAAAAAACTCCTGTTATAACTTTTATTCCCTCTTTCCGGGCAAAATTGTCCTTTTTACTTGATAGTTCTTTAATTATAATCTTGTTTTCTTTATTAAACATGGGGCAAGATTCAACGCTGTGTTTCATATGCACACTATACATTGGCATATTCCAACCTCCTACTTGTTTAATTCTTGGTATATGTTTGTTAAAACAAAAACTTATTATTTACTATTAAAATTAATTAGATTTTAAATTCTTTAAATTAAAAAATAAGCACCATAATAACTTAAAATTATAATCATTAAATTATTCATTAATAATAACTCAATTGGAACTGTAGTGGGTTTATTTTTACTCTTTATCCTCCTCATCCCTGCGGGACTTGAATACGTACCCGCATTTAGTACAGGTCACGGCTCCTGTTGTTGCATGGGCATGATGCACAGGGTCGAGACTTCTTTTAATGGTTTTGTCTTGACAACCACATTTAGGACATTTCTCGCTTAATTTAATTTTCATAGTTTTCTCCCCTTTGATCTTGATACATTATATTGCAGATAAGGCAAATGAGCAAACTAAAAATCTACTTTAATTATATCTTTCTAATCATTTATCAAATTTTATCATTAGAACAAAGAATTAGTTAAATAGTAAACAATGATTAGAAATCAATCAATATTAATTAATGTTTGATCAATTAATTAAATATCAATGTTCAGAATAAGGATTGGGATAAAATTTACAGAATCTGAATATATTTGACCGTTGAAGGTTCAGTTTAGTATAAAAAGAAGAAAAATAAGCCAGTTAAAGTACTAAAAAGGTTTTTGAGAGGAATTTGCGGAAATTTTAAATGAATGAACTACTTTTTTTTCACTATTTTATCCATAGAATCTTTAATTGAATTAACCCATGGTTTTAAAATGTTTTTAGCATCTTCTGTAGTTTTATTTTCCTGTTTGCCGTCTCGTTTTCCCTGATCTAAGATGTTATTTTTATTAGTTATGTAATCTTCAAGCCAATCTGCTAATTCATAGTTGGATAGGTTTTTTGAATAGACCCATGCATAACCCTCATGTTCACTGCTCAAAGTGAGTTCACCTTCAACCACATTTCCAGACATTATGATGTGAACAGCCCTTATTATATGTAAATTCTGTTCAGCAGCTCCAACTACGTGATCAAGGGCTATTTTTAGTTTAGTTTCTTCATAGACTTCCCTTGTTAATGCATGGTCAAAGGATTCATCTTGATCTACTTTTCCACCGGGAAGTTCCCATTTCCCGGGATTAGTCTTGGAATCTGTAGATCTCTTGAGAATGAGAATTTTACCATTTTCATCAGTGAGAAACACTCGAACTGCAAGTCCATAAACGTGGTTTATCATTTAATCATAATCCTTTAATTTACAATCTTAAACTTGTATTATATTAGGTTTAGTTTACTTATAATGGTTAATATTTTTGAGATTAAAATATCCGTATCTCCGATTCTTTGTTTAAAAAATATAAAAAATATAAAAGAAAGAAAAAAATAGAATTTTCCTAATTTCAAGTAATTTTTAGACTAATGCCTGTTATACACATGCCTCGTTATACACATTATCTATCATTGATTGGACATCGCCTGTTTCTGTGTAGTTGTAACCATTGTTTAACATGTACTGGCCCGGATCTGTGATCCCTGTAAAACTTGATGGGGAGAAATAATCGTCATGTGATCTAGGTAACCAGTTTAAACCAGTTATCTGGACTGATGTAGAATAAAAAATAGTAAACACCTTTTTATTTCCCTTTGTTTCTTTGTACCAGGGTGTGCCCATTTCATAAAGCGTTCCTGCACATGCGCCACCGTATATATCCACTATTAATGCGTTACTTGGCACATCTTGAAGCACTGCATCATGTTCATTTGGCCCTATTCCATAATTCACAGCATAAACACCTTTTGCTTTTAAACCGTTGACTATTTCATTCACACGGCCATTATCTTCTGTTATTGAGTTTATATTGTCGCTTGTAATGTAAACGGGTCTTGTTTGAATTTCTGTGTTCTGGTTGTTATCACTACTCTGATTTGTTTCGTTGATTTGGTTTGTTTCATTACTCTTATTTCCATCGAGTGGGGTGTTGTTAGCAACTTTGTATTTGTACATGTACGCTGCATTCACAGTTGCAACGTCGTTTTCATTTAAAAGTTTGTCATTTAAATCTACTGTTGGTTGTACTTGTGGCTCAATCGGATTGCTTTCTCCAAATGCGGAGAGAATAGACAGAAACAAGCTCGCTGCAAATACCAATGCATATGTTGATTTTCTATTAATTTGATCGCCTCCAATTCCAAATTTACTTATAAAGCAATTTGGATAACACAGAGATCATAACATATTTACATATAAATCTTTTGGTCTAAAATCTGAAAAACGGCGATTATAAGGCTCTTTTTTAGATTTAAGACAAGTTTAGAAGAGATGAAAGTAACATATTTCGTAAGGCTGTTGTCTGTTTGTATTTTTGACAAACTCCAGATATTCAAACGTTATTCTAAAAAATAAACCGTTATAATTTTTATGTTTCTTTAATAACAACTGTGGGAAATTCAAATGGTTAGTTATAGGTTAATATTTTTTGATAATATGATGCTAAATGGGTTTATTTTGGATTAAATAAGTTTTATACAGCTAAAATATTAGTTTCAAGTTCTGAAAATTTGTTTCAGTCAGATTTTTGTAAGGCCCATTTTTTTATATAAAACCCTGAAAAAAGTAATATTAACAAACCTCAAAATGATAAAATTTAGATGTTATGCAGTTCATAATTCTTATCGGTGATACCCTTTATTACAAACCATAAGGCTAACCTATTTAAACTTATTAAACTGGGAAAACCGCAGTTTGCATTTGGATTATTTTTCTATTTTTGTATTGGGGCTTTGCTTGCTGTTTTATTCAATGCGGACTTTGTTTTAAGCAAATTTATACTGGGATACGTTATTCTATTTCTTGCCACACTTGCGGTACATTACCACAACGATTATTTTGATTTTGAGGCAGATCAGTACGTCACACCAACTGCAATTTCAGGTGGTAGTGGAGTCCTGGTTGAAAATCCACAGTGGAGGGAGTTATCAAAAAGGATAGCAATCAGCATTATAGGGTTATCCATACTTTTTGCCGTAATTTTTACAGTTATATTTTCTTACACAATATGGTTTTTATTGTTTGTCATTTTTGGAAACCTTTTAGCGTGGTTCTACGCTGCTCCTCCTGTTAAACTATCCTATAGAGGATTAGGAGAATTTGGAAATACTGCAATTGGTATTTTATTTCCCGCCATGGGCTATTTTGCATTAATGGGAACATTAGACCTTCCATTTTTGGTTTTCATTATGCCCTTAATCTTTTTACAGTTAATATTCACAATCAGTGTTGAGATCCCTGATATGGAGGGGGATAAGCTGGGTGGTAAAGTTACCTGGATTGTGTCACGCGGTCGTGGTTTTGGTTTCAAGTTGATTGCATTTTCCGGCTTTATGGTAACTGTTTCATTTCTTATTATTTCTTTTACAAACTTATTTCCACTTAATTTAGATTTTAGAATACTTGCACTGTTTTCGTTGATTCCACTGAGTTTAGGGATTGTAGAATTAATAAAAAAACCGTTGGATAAGGTATCTGCCACAAAATTTGCAACTTACAACCTTGTTTCCATATTTACAGTTTTAATCTTAATTAACTGCTATTTAATCTACATATTGGGATGATCTTAAATTATTTGAATAGATTAATTGTTGAGAAGGTTAGTCATTAGAGAAAGGTTAGTCATTAGAAAGATCTTAATTGAGTAAAGGGTTGTCAAAATGGATAAAGACCAAAGAGAGTTCCTGATTTATAACGATTTCACGGCTGACACATTATTTAAAGTTATTAAGTTAGGCAGGCCCCAGTATTTAGTTGGTAACTTTCTTCTTTTCACCATGGGAGCTTTGCTTGCTGTTTTATTCAGTGCGGACTTTGTTTTAAGTAAGTTCTTACTGGGATACTCTGTTTTGTTCACGGCTCATCTTGCAGTTCACTACAGTAACGATTATTTTGATTTTGATACTGACCATTACAACGCACCAACTGCAATTTCAGGTGGTAGTGGAATTCTGGTTGAAAATCCTGAATTGAGAGAGTTTTCAAAATGGTTTTCTATTTTTCTTGTAGGTTTATCTCTGGCTCTTACAGCAGCTTTTACGATTATTTTTAATTATCCCCTATCTTTCTTCCTGTTCCTGTTATTTGGAAACCTTCTGGCATGGTTTTACACGGCTCCTCCTGTCAAACTGGTTTACAGAAGGTTGGGGGAAGTTGCAAACATGGTTGCAGTTGTCATATTTTTAGGAACAGGCTACTTTGCCCTAATGGGGACATTAGACCTTCCATTTTTTATTTTTACAGTTCCAGTAATCTTTTTACAGTTAATCTTTATCAATAGCTTTGAGATCCCTGATATGGAGGGTGATAAGCTGGGTGGTAAGGTTACCTGGATTGTGTCACGTGGCCGTGGTTTTGGTTTTAAGTTGATTGCGGTTTCAGGATTTCTGGCTACTTTTTCGTTTCTTGTTATCTCATTTACGAATTTGTTTCCTTCAACCCTGGATTTTAGGGTGCTTGCACTTATTTCGTTGATTTCTTTGAGTTTAGGGATTGTGGAGGTGGTGAAAAAACCTTTGGATAGGGTATCTGCAACGAAATTTGCCAGTATTAACGTTGCATCACTTTTCATCATGTCGATTTTAATTAACTGTTACTTGATCTATCTCCTAAAATGAAACTTCAGTTAAGTCAAGACATCTCAAAGATCCTTAAAAATAGGAAGTTTAATTAATCTAATTGTTTATTGGTAGTTTAATAAACGGTAGTTTAATAACATGTCTTGTGTGGTAAACCCGTATATTTAGGATAACTTGATGAACTGATACTTTTTGAGGTTTATTTGTGAGTGTAAATAATGGTGTTAGAACTTCGGATTTTGTTTCCAGGATCTCTCTGGAAATTCCCTCTGACGGTATAACATTTAAAGATTTTCTGGAACTTATAGGAGAACAAGGATTTTTAATGTCATGTATTATCCTGGTGGCTCCTTTTTTACTTCCAGTATCAATTCCAGGGAGTAGTTTGCCATTTGGATTGGCCATAATCTTAATAAATATGGGCATACTGTTCAATAGGCATCCTCTGCTCCCTAAACGTGTTATGGAATATAAAATATCCCAAGATAATATGCTACGTATTTTAAATGGAATGGTTCGTGTTTTGACAACTTTAGAAAAGTTTACAAAGCAACGTTCTATGTTTTTGTTTAATACGCAGGTCATGAAGTATGTAAACAGTTTAATAATAATTTTTTGTGCATTTTTGCTGATGTTACCATTGCCAGTTCCTTTAACAGATTTTTTACCAGCTTATGGGATTCTTTTTTTGGCGGTTGGTTCGCTTGAGCGTGATGGATACTTGATTTTTGCAGGCTACCTCTTGGTGATTATAACTACCATTTACTTCAGTTTGATAGCAATACTTGGACTAAGCGGAATGAAAATTATTTTAGCCCATTTAGGGTTGCCTTACTAAACTTGGGAATATAAATGCGAGGATATGGCTAATCTAAGGTATGATTGTTAAGATTAAAAAATTAAATTTATTTATCTAATTCCAATGGGGTTTGAGGTTTTTAAAGAATTATAACCAAATCTTAAAGGTATAAGTGGGATGATAATAATATTAGAAATATAGCAAATAGTATTTATGAACTAGAGTATCCCATGGAGGTTAAGTGATGTCAGAGGAAAATGTAGTATACATCGGAAACAAACCAGTAATGAACTATGTGTTAGCAGTTGTGACTCAGATGAATTCAGGAATCCCCGAAGTCATGTTGAAGGCCAGAGGAAGAGCTATAAGTAGAGCAGTGGATGTTGCAGAAATTGTAAGGAACAGGTTCATAACAGACTTGGAACTTGGAACTATAAACATTTCCACAGAGGAAATGACGAACAAAGAAGGATCAAACAGCAACGTTTCAGCCATAGAAATACAGCTTTGCAAAGTAAAAGAATAAAGAATCAAATGAATTTTTATTTTAATTTTTTAAGTCAATATACACCTTTAATTATCATTTGATAATTCATTCTTTTTTATTTTAGGGATTTAATACGTTAAGTAAATGCCCAGTACCACCATCACTATGAAATACAATATATTTGTGAAAACTATCAAATAATAAATCAAAGTTTTTATCTGGCCTAATGTGGCTAATGGATCTGTTATTTTATTGTTTGCAACACTTTCAAAGAATTTTTGAGAGAATACAACGGCGCAGATAGGAATGATTATTAAATAAAGGGGATTATCAATAAAATAACCTAAAAATTTCATTATATCTTGAAATGCCCATAAAAGGAACAATAAAATGAATGATATGAAATATAACCCACATATAGCATAAACTCTCTTCATTTCCCTGATGGTGTTTACCTTTTTGGTTCTCTGGAAGTAATAAAGTAATCCTGATAATATTAAAGCAATTACTGCCATTAAAGTGAAAGGCAGATAACTGTAGATGAAACCGAATTCTATTGGAAAAATCGTGAAGGTCAAAATGATAAATGCAGAGTTAGTAACGAGATTTTTAGGGTCGTAGGACTTTATCTTTTGGTCGCGTTTTTTTAAGTAACTCTGCTTCTCCCCACGCTTTATGTCGTTGTAAATTTCAATTCCTTTATCTGATTTCTGTTTTTCTATTACTGAATCATTCACATACAAATTTGATTCATTATCATCAATTTCAATTTCTTCGGCATAATCCAATTTACCCCCGCATTGACACCTTTCAAAGTCTTCGGGAAGTTCTCCTTCTTCCAGTTCGTAGTATCCTCCACAGCTTTCACATATAAGATAACCCATTTAAACCACTCGTTTTAGGGGTTATAATGAAGATATTAATATTATTTGTTATTTTAATCCGGCAACGCTCATGTAATATTATATTATGAAAAATTATAAAAAATATGGGTTTGATAATAATAGTGAGGTAACAAAATGCTGTCAAAAATACCAATAGAAATTGGAAAAATAAAAAAAGCAGATTTAGATAAAGAAATATTAAGAGCAGCCATAATAGGAGAACTTGATGCCATAAATCTTTACGAAGAACTTGCAAATATGACAGATAGTGAGGATCTCAAGGCAGTTCTTTTAGATGTGGCCCAAGAAGAAAAAACCCATGTAGGTGAATTCCAGGCCCTGCTGTTAAGAAAAGATGAAGAACAGGTAATAGAACTACAAAAAGGTAAAAAAGAGGTAGAAGAGTTGACAGGAACTAAATAGTTTCTTAAAAAGAACACTAAATGTTTCTAGCAATGAAATGATTCATCTTATTAGTTCAACATAATTAAATTAATTTATTTACTATTTTATTCACATTTTTTTATTAGTTTTGGTTTGTAAGTTGTATCTGTTAGAGGTAAAAATGGCGTTAAATAGGAGTGTTATTGATGGGCAATTCAAATCTTGAGAATTATGAAAAAATCTTTTCTCCGGGAAATATTGGAAAATTAGAAATACCCAACAGGTTAGTGGTCCCTGCAATGGTTACAGGGTATGCAAACAAAGACGGTACAGTAAATGAACGTTTTATAAGTTACCATAAAGCCAGAGCCGAAGGTGGATGGGGATTAATAATAACTGAAAATTACAGAGTCAATGAAAACGCAGGAGCCTCCCTTAATCGCCTTGGTTTGTGGAATGATAACCAAATTGAAACCCATAAAACTCTTACAGATACTGTTCACAAACATGGAGCTAAAATTGCCGTTCAGATATATCATGCAGGCAGGCAAACAACAAAAGAGATAAATGGCAAACAGCCAGTTGCACCATCCCCAATTCCAGATCCCTCTATTGGAGAAGTACCACATGAACTCACACTAACGGAAATAGAAGAAATTATTAATCAATTTGCAGAAGCATCTTTAAGGGCCAAAAAAGCAGGTTTTGATGCAATAGAAATTCATGGAGCACATGGATACCTCATATGTCAATTTCTCTCCCCGTTTTCAAACAAAAGAACCGATAAATACGGTGGTAACTTAGTTAATAGGTCACGATTTGCAGTTGAAATAGTTAATGTGGTTAGAGAAAAAGTAGGTGGAGATTATCCTCTAATTTTCCGTATGTCCGTAGATGAAATGGTTTATGGTGGCATTACAATTGAAGATTCCAAGATAATAGCACAGAAACTTGAAAAGGCAGGAGTAAATGCAATTCACGCTTCGGTGGGGGTCGGTGCATCTTCACAGTACATAGTAACTCCAGCTTCAGTTCCCCACGGATGGACAGCAGATTATGCAGCCCAAATAAAATCAGTTGTAAACATCCCTGTAATCACAGTAAACCATATAAACCATCCAGATATCGCAGAATCAATTCTAAAATCTGGAAGAGCAGATTTTGTAGCAATGGGACGGGCTTCTCTTGCAGATCCTGAACTTCCAAACAAAACAAAAGCTGGAAAGATAAGTGATATCAATCTTTGCATAGGTTGTTTACAACGATGTATAGGTAATGTAATGAAAGGAAATCCCGTAGGATGCCTTGTAAACCCTGAATGCGGTCGAGAAAAAGATTTAACCATTAAAAAAGCTCCTTCAAAAAAGAAAGTTCTTATTGTAGGTGGCGGAGTTGCAGGAATGGAAACAGCTATTGTTTCTGCTAAAAGAGGACATGAAGTGCATATTTACGAAAAAAATGACATGCTTGGAGGACAGTGGCTTCTTGCAGCAATGCCTCCAGGAAAAGAAGAGTACAACTCACTTGTAACATGGCAGAAACAACAAATAGAAAAATTAGGAATCACCGTAAATCTAAATTCACCCGTGGATAATGGGATAATTCAGGAAATAAATCCAGATGTTCTGATTGTAGCAGCAGGATCCGAACAAGTTCCAGTTAATATTCCAGTATGTGAACGTGAAAATGTATCTTACACAAATGATGTTCTTGCGGGCAAAACAAGTGTTGGTAGAAAAGTTATTGTGATTGGAGGGGGTTTAGGAGGCCCTCAAACTGCAGCACATCTGGCAGTTAACGGACATCAGGTTACATTAATTACAAAAATGTCTGAGATATCTTCAAAACTTGAACCTGGAAATCGTTTCTTTTTACTTAAATTACTGGATGAGTACGATGTAAATATAAAGACAGGCACTGAGATCAACGAAATAACCTCAGATGGGGTTATTATAACCAATGAAAATGGAAAAGAGACTCTCAAAGGATATGACTCAATTATCATTTCAAGCAGGCTCAAACCAGTTAAACTTGAAACACTTGAAAAACAGCTTAAACATGTAAAAGAGGTAATCACGATTGGAGATGCAAAAGAAGTTGGGGATGGAGCAGATGCAATAACTGCAGGATATGAAGCGGGAATTAGCCTTTAAATAATATTATTCCTTTTTACCAGTTTTTAAGTTTTATTGACTTAATTAATTATTAAAATTAGTTTGCATTAATATTGGATGGTATCTTATGAACGTTAACATAACAAATATATGGATTTAAATGAATAATTCAATCAGGTGATATCATGGATGATAAAGAAAAAGTAATTAAAGCTTTCAAAGAATCTGAAGAACCTTTAAACGCCACTAAAGTCAGCCAAATCTCAGGTGTAGAGAAAAAAGAAGTTGACAAAATAATGAAAGAACTTAAAAAAGATGAGACTCTTTATTCTCCTAAAAGGTGCTACTGGGCCTTAAAAGAATAGATAAACACTATTTTTTATTTTTAGGCTATACTTTAAGGATAATATTTCCTAACAGATTCCCATGAGTTTCAGAAAGTGTACCTGAAGTACATGATGAGTTTAAACAATGAATTCAGTTTAAATTAGAGGATCTGGTATTTTAGCGTTAGGTTTATCTTTTAATCCCCCAATTTTTTCAATCCTTCTTTTTAAGAACTTTTCTCCAGATTCAGTAACTCCATAGATTGGTATTGATGCACCGGCTGTGAAAATATTCCTTTTTTCACCTACTTCTTTGATATATTTAGATGCACAGCCTGTTATAATATCTGCATAACTAAATAGCTCTTCTGCTTCCTCTTTGGACATTCCACTTACATGTGCAGCGAATATGTAAATATTAACTCCTTCATACTTTTTTTCAATCTCTTTAAGTGTTTTTGAGTCTTCTGCAGATATAACTGAAACTGCAATATTCTTGTAACCTGTTTTAATAGCTTTTAAAACACCTTCAATCTGATTAATTTCAGCAGTTTCAGGATTAAGAACATTTTCAGGTCCAATTGTGTCTATAATTTTAGTGATTGGGGATGTGCTTAAAAATGCGGATATTCTACCTGCCATACCTTGAACAAGCTCAGGCTCAGTTACGATCACTGTTCCGCATCCTTCACTAACAATAACTGCACAATCAATTATATTTTCATCGAGAAGAGTTCCTAATGTTTCTGAAACTCCGAATGATAAAAAATCCTTCATGCGCAATTTTCTTTCAGGAGTACACATTCCAAAATCTTTAATCCTAAATTCTATATTTTTTTGTGCAGCTTCAGATGTAATCTCCTTAATTCCTCTGTGTTTATCAAAAAGGGGGCAGTAATTAATTCGTGGTTCTCCTACCTCAACAACTTTCCCATCTCTTATGACGATCCTTGTTTTTCCGAGTGCTTCAATAACATGTTCATCCATATTAATCCCCCGTTAAAATCATCTAATATCTAAAGATGAGATACGATTTAATTCTTATTAAACTTAATCTTCTAAAACAGATTTGAGTATACAAAAACGTACATTAACATCTTGCATTGGAAAGTTTGGTTAGAATTGACAAGTATTTTTAAATTAAGTTTTTATATTATTTGTCTATTAATATGACTAAGGGGGATTTAAAAATAGAAGAAAAAAAGAATTACTTACGTTTACAGATTTTTGGTTTAATATGGCTTATACTGGGGTTATGGGCTATAATTGATCGTTCTTTTACAGGCCCAGTACTTGCTGCTTTGGGTATAATAATGACTACAGCAATTACATTTATGAGTAAAAAGTATTATAATAAACTGATTTATACTACAATTATATTATTGGCTTTAGCAATGCTGTTAATAGGAGAATATCTTTTAGCACCAACGCAAAACATATTATTTTACATATTAATTATAATAATGGCTATAGCTCTTTTTTTAATGGCTTTCTATTTAATTCCTGAAGATCGTCAAACTAAAAGAGAGAAAATATTATCATGGACTGGATTAATTTCATTTTTACTAATCTCATCCCTATTATATGGTTTAATTCACAATGATTTTACAAGAACACTTATTTTTGGAGTAATCCTGTTAATTATAGTTAGTACCCTCCTTTTAATTCGCATAAATGGATTTAAAGATAATGTACTAAAAACAGTTGAAATACTAAAGGTAAAATTATCAAAATCCCATATAAATTATGGGGCAATAATATTAGGCTCAGTAGTACTAATCATAAGTGAATTCATGTTTGCTATCTTTTTTGGACCATATTCAGCTTTTATATCTGCCTTTTTAATGGCGTGCACAGTTAAATATATGACAGAAGGTTTTAAGGAGTTTTTGGTAAATTTTGTAATCACTATCTTTATAGTTTACGCGGGGTTTCTTATCCTTTTACAATAATTCTTTAAATTGTGGGATAGTACTCATCTCCAAAAGATGAAATATCTCGTAATGGTAAATATTAAACCATTTTAACTATTTTTTCATTTTAGCTTGGGTTGATCCAAACATTTATACTAACTGTATGTACTTATCTTTCGATATGGGGAAGTCCGGAGATTTAAGTTTCAAAAAAAATATCATAGAATTTATTTGCAAGGATGATCTGCACCTGCTGAGCACAACTTAAGTAAAAACACAGCTTTAAAAATGCAAATGAAAGGATTGAAAAAACTGAAAAATAATGTTTAAAGAAACTTTTATAAATAATCCTGATAAATAAATGATTATAATTATAAATACAGCTTTTAAAGAAGTTAGGGTTAGTTCGAAGCCATAAAAACACTCCGTTGAAAATAGGAAAGTCACAGGTTAAAAATTTAATTTTATTTGAGTTGATAAAATGGAATGGAAGATTATAGGGTTAAGTGCCATGGTTAATGCTGTTTTAACAGTAGTATTGTCTTTAATCTTTTTCCCTCTCTCTTTTTTAGGCCCACTTACTGGAGGGTTTTTAGTATCCTATTTTAGCAGAGGATACGAAGAGTATTACGATAAAATAGATGAAAAAGATGGAGCTGTTTTAGGGGCAATTTCCGGATTAGTCGGTGGTTTAATCATAGGTTTACTATTCATTTTAGGCTTTGGAAATATAAGTGCCGTTATGGGGTTAATATTCTCTAAAATAGGAACAATAGCAAGCAATACATTAATCACAGTATTTATCCTTGTTGAACTCTCAATACTTATTAGCTTTGTTTTAGGAGTAATAGGAGGAATCATTGGAGTTATTTGTCAAAGAATAAATAATGTGTGTTGATTGAAATGAAACAAAAAGCATCATTAATTAATCTTTTATGGATTATTCCAATAATCCTAGTATATTTACAACATCCAGAATACACAATATTAGCTGGTTTCGGTATATGGGTATTTATAACCTCTTTATTTGAAATTAAAAACTATCAAAATAAACTTTATCTTGCAATAAATGCATTAATTTTGGCAATTTTCTTAATATTAACCTACTTTCAGCTATCATTACCATTATACTCTGGAAACAAGTTAATTAGTTATATTTTAGCAATACTTTTCACATTAACGATTATTATCAGCACATACGACTTAACTCATGATTATAAAATCTCAAAAATTCTTCAAATGAATAATACAAGCCCCTTAGTTAAAGATATTATAGCTATTATCCTTTTAATTACAGGTTTAATTGTTGGATTATGGTTAGGATTATACTATTTTTGATTCCAATAACAAATGTATATTAGATATTGATACAGGAAAAGTGAGGTTTATGGATATTCTGATTGCCGAAGGTGAATATAAAACTGTTTCAGATTTAAAAACTATTTTAGAAAGATTAGGCATTAAAGTGGTTGCTGTAGTTTCCAGTGGCGAGGAAGCAATACAAAAAGCAGGAGATCTGAGCCTTGATCTAATTTTAATCAACATAAACTTAAAGGGCAAAATGAACGGTGTGGAAGCTGCAAACAAAATAGCAGATCTTTATAAGATTCCAATTATATTCTTAGCTGTTTTTATTAAAAACTGTCTGATCAAATCGTTACAACTACCAGAAGATGCTATTGTTTTAAGTAAACCTCTAAGGCAGGAAAAGTTAGAATATTGTATTTCAAGAGTTTTTTCAGACAACTAAGTATTTCAAACACACCCGCAATAAATGCAGGGATGCCTGAGGAAATTAGAGAGCACATGATGGGTCATACTTAAAAGATAAGATTCGTGAAGCATACTTCCCGCAGATCCAGATGAGTATTTATGGTTATTTTTGAGTGAGGGGAGTAGGAGTTTCCCCTCACAATACCAGAGTTATGTAATGGAATGCATATCGATACATTATTTGTAATATTAATTATATAAAACTTATGTTTTTTACTATTAATCATCAGTTTTTTTTCAGACTTAATCAATTGTTGATGTTGTTAATTAAAAATTAAAAGTAAAGAGGGACTTATTGAGTTAAATGATATTAAAATTTGTTGTTTAACCCTCAACAGAAATAAGACTAAAATAATGTTTATATTGTTAGGGGGAAGTCATGACCAATAAGATCTTCTCCCAAAGCCATAAAAAAGAGACAAAAATTAATGTTATAATTCTCACTGTACCGCACTGTGTATCATCAGTTTCGTAGTAA
Organism: Methanobacterium paludis; assembly: GCF_000214725.1. Lineage (NCBI taxonomy): Archaea > Methanobacteriati > Methanobacteriota > Methanobacteria > Methanobacteriales > Methanobacteriaceae > Methanobacterium > Methanobacterium paludis. The sequence goes on from NC_015574.1 coordinate 680,731, forward strand.
AAGATAAGATGATGAAACCATCCAACATTTGATTAAAGAGGATAGTTCACACATATGTTCAAATATTGTTTTTCACGATAAGGCAAGGTCGAACCGGTCTAGGTTCATAACCTTGTCCCACGCCCTTATAAAGTCGTGCAGGAACTTCTCTTGGGAATCATCACATGCATAGAATTCCGCCAATGCCCGGAGTTCGGAGTTTGAACCGAAGATGAGGTCGACACGAGTGGCGGTCCACTTGAGTTTGCCCGTTGTTTGGTCCCGCCCCTCGAACACATCATCGTCTTCCGCGGATGATTTCCATTCTGTTTTCATATCAAGCAAATTAATGAAGAAATCATTTGTGAGCGCCTCGGGCTGTTTAGTGAAGACACCCTGCTGTGATTGTTCAAAGTTGGCATTCAGGACACGTAAACCGCCAATGAGAACTGTCATCTCAGGAGCTGTCAATGTTAAGAGTTTTGCCTTGTCCACCAAGAACTCTTCAGGCTTAATGGCGCTTGGAGCCTTCTGATAGTTACGGAAACCGTCTGCGAACGGTTCGAGCACGTCAAAGGAGTTCACATCCGTCTGTTCCTCTAGGGCGTCCATTCGTCCCGGTGTGAATGGTACGGTTACAGCATGACCAGCATTTTTTGCAGCCTGCTTAACGCCTGCACAACCAGCCAAGACGATGAGATCGGCCAGCGAGACCTTCTTGCCGCCTGACTGGGCTTCGTTAAATTCGCTCTTGATGCCTTTGAGCGTCTCGAGCACTTTGGCTAGCTGGGCTGGTTGGTTAATTTCCCAATCCTTCTGTGGTGTCAGGCGAATGCGAGCACCATTAGCACCTCCACGCTTGTCTGAGCCGCGGAAGGTGGACGCCGAGGCCCAGGCGGTTGAAACCAGCTCTGACACTGACAGGCCAGAATCCAATATACTGCCCTTAAGGGTGGAGATGTCTTCTTCATCAATCAGTTCGTGGTTGACTGCAGGGATGGGGTCCTGCCAGATGAGCTCCTCATCCGGTACCTCCGGGCCGAGATAGCGTGTCCGTGGGCCCATGTCACGGTGGGTTAGTTTGAACCACGCGCGGGCGAATGCGTCTGCAAGCTCATCCGGATTTTCCAAGAAACGCCGTGAGATCTTTTCGTAGACAGGGTCGAATCGCAAAGAGAGGTCGGTGGTCAGCATGCCGGGGGAACGACGCTTTGAGGGGTCATGCGGATCTGGCACAGTATCGGCACCTGCATCACCTTTTGGCTTCCACTGGTAGTCACCGGCCGGGCTTTTCGTCAACTCCCATTCGTAGCTGAACAAGTTCCGTAAGAATTTGTTGTCCCACTTCGTTGGTGTGTTGGTCCAAATAATTTCCTCACCGTCGGTAATCGTGTCGTTGCCTTTGCCCGTGCCGAAACTACTCTTCCAACCCAAACCTTGATTCTCGACTGGAGCTGCTTCTGGCTCTGGTCCCACATGCTTTTTATCGCTTGCGCCGTGAGTTTTGCCGAAGGCATGGCCACCCGCAATGAGAGCCACTGTCTCCTCGTCGTTCATTGCCATACGAGCAAAGATTTCACGGATATCCAGTGCCGCAGCGATGGGGTCTGGATTACCATTCGGACCTTCGGGGTTTACATAAATCAAACCCATCTGAACGGCGGCGAGTGGTTTTTCGAGTTTACGGTCACCAGTGTAGCGCTTGTCTCCAAGCCACTCTCTCTCAGAACCCCAATATACATCCTTCTCCGGTTCCCAGATGTCCTCACGCCCGCCACCGAAACCGAAGGTCTTGAAACCCATAGATTCTAGGGCAACATTGCCAGTGAGAATCATCAAGTCGGCCCAAGAAATTTTCTGTCCGTACTTCTGTTTGATGGGCCAAAGCAGCCGACGCGCCTTGTCAAGGTTGGCGTTGTCTGGCCAGCTGTTGAGAGGCGGAAAACGCTGGTTGCCGCTGCCCCCACCTCCACGGCCATCACCAGTTCTGTACGTTCCGGCGCTGTGCCACGCCATGCGAATGAATAAAGGCCCATAATGCCCAAAATCTGCCGGCCACCAGTCCTGTGAATCTGTCATCAGTTCATGAAGGTCATTCTTCAAGGCCTCGAAGTCGAGACTCTTGAATTCTTCTGCGTAGTTAAAATCCTCATCCATAGGATTGGATTTCGAGCAATTTTGGTGCAGAATGTCAAGATTCAGCCGGTCTGGCCACCAGTCAAGGGTTGTCGGTCCTTTACTAGCAGTTTGTTTATTATTTTTATCCATAACTTTCACTCTCTTTTTTTTATTTCTAATTCAACTATTCTAAAAATCTTACAATACTTTCGTAATCTGGTTGTAGTATTCGTTTGGTTTTCAGAGATTCGTATTTTTTGGCATAGACTTGTGGTCCGTAAAGGCCAAACCCAAACAAGACTGATAATACTCGCTCTGAACTCGTTAGAGATGATTTTGTTGATTGAGAGTTGTTTTTTTCCATAAATTTCCTCTTATTATATTCATTTTATGTTTATATGGCATTGGAAAATAATAAATTTACCGATTTAAATATTAGGCATTGAGCAAAATGGTTTAATTGGTTTACTTCTTTTTATTTAATTTATCAAAATAGGCTTCAAAAGTGTATCTCAAGTACATGGAACATGTCACAATAAGGAATTTAAGCCAGAAAAAACTGGAGATGAACTCCAGAAACTTCAAGAACAAATAAACGATGTCAAAGCAATGATTGAATCGGCAAAATCTGAAGGGAAATAGATTGAGGATTTTATCTTTTTTTGTAAGCTGAATTTGTTTATTCTATCTTCTTTTGAGATATTTTTTATATAATTAAATATTATAATTCTTTTAGGAAGTGTTAATTTGCAAGAGGGTTTTCTTAAAAAGTTCATTGAAGAAGAGAGATATCTACAAAATCCACCTTTAAAAACTAAAGATTTCATTGATTTTTGCAAAAAAAGAGGAGTAGAAACCGATGAACATGAATTAGAGTTTTTTGAGAATGAAGGATTATTGTATCCCATATTAAGGAGTGAAAATCCCAGAAATTCTTTGGGTAACCATATTTATATTCCAATTTCATTCCAAAACTTTGAAAAAGATTTGATACGGCAGTTATTTAAAGAAAATAAAATTATTGACCCATCAAAAGTTGGTTTTAAGCCATATTCTACTTTTAAAGATAAAGAACTTAAATTTGGCAATGAAAGAATAAGCAATTATTATTCTTCTTTTCAGATTTATTGGCTTGAAATTTTAAAGGAAAGTTATTCATTTAAGGTTGATTTGATAGGTGATAAAAAAGTAGTAAGATCGTATTTAACTCGTTTTCCATTACATGAACGAAAAATATCTGGTTTTTTCACTGTTAAAGATTTCAATAATTTCGGAAAAGAATTAGATAAAAAATCTAATAATGATTACAGTAAATTCCTTTTTGATATTGAAAAGAAAAAAGAAATACTTAAAAGTGATTATATACTTTTTGAAAAGATTTTGGAGTTTTTCCTCTCAATACAAGAGTATTATTATCCCTATGGAAGATCAGCTTCAAGAACAATTAGCATTAAACAAGATATTAATTTAAGTAGTGAGGGATGGTGGAATAAAAGACGAAATTTTGATCCAAAAAAAGAATTGAAAAATTTGAAGATTAATATTAAAGAGATATCCTATTTTTATTGGTTACTTTCTAAACATTCTAAGGATATTTTGGGTGTCAAAAGGGATGATTGGATTCAATTATGGAAAAATATCGCATTGAGTGAAAAAGATAAACTTGAAGGTAACATTAGGTTAGGAATCGAGTATTTACAATGGGCATTAATGCTAAAAAAGTTTATGGAAGACTATTGTAAAAGAGGAATTCTTGATATTGATGAAATAGGAAGTATTGCACCGGAGGATATTGTAAAAGTTGATCCATCTAATATGAATAGATGTGGTTTGGCATCTTTGAGAAATTCAAGAAATGAAGGGCTTACAGATCCTGTAACTGGAGAATCGTTCTATCTTAACAGGTACAAAAGGCTTTTTTATCTTGCAAATGATTTTGAATTGGATTACCAGCCAAGAATAATGGTTTTTGTTGAAGGAGAAACCGAAGAAGGAATATTTCCAAAAATTTTTGAATGTTATCATAATAAACCTGAAAATTTGGGCATAGAAATTGTTAATTTCAAAGGTGTGGACAAATTATTATCCACTTCTAAAAATGCGAAAAAATTAAGAAATGTGATAAAAAACATAGAAATAGAGGAAAAAAAACTTTTAATAAGTAAAAATCAAAAAAAGATTCTCAATAAATTAGTAAAAGAGTTAAAGAAAACTGATATCATTGTTTCAAATTGGACTTCATTTATAAATTATAACCTTGAAAAGTGGCAGATTATCCCATTTTTTGTGTCTGACAATGAAGGTAATGTGAAACACTTCTTAGATACAGAAGAACCAATACAATTTGAAGGAAAAAATTATAATGTTCCTGATGAATGGAAATATTTGTGGGGAGAAACTAATAAAAATGAGCCATATAAAGGAAATAATTTTGAATTAGCAAATTTTTCAGATGAAGAAATTGTATTAGCTATCAATCAGGTTCTTGATGGCCAGATAGATATTAATGAAGTTAAAAAAATTCGAGAACAAGAAGAGGGAATAAAAAAAATAGATGATAGGGTAACTGGTGAAACTAAAAGAAAAATTGTAAAATTTATGTTTGATAATTTATTCAAGCAATATGAAGAAACCGCGGATGAATCTATCTTAAAAAGACCCATATTTGAATTAGTTGATAAAATATTAGATTTAGCAATTTTAAACCATCTTCCAGTTGATAGAACAGTTGAATCACGTAATAAGGAAATAATTTTGGATATCTTAAATGGAAAGGAAGTTAAAAATTAAATAAATAATGTTAGAATATTTTCATCTTTTTTTAAAAGGAAATGGTCAAAAAAAATTATTTGCATCTCACTGAAATCCATTCCTGAATAATGTTGTTCATAAATCGTTTGATTTCCTCTTCAGACAGAATTTTATCTTTTGACTCGGTATAATGGCGTGAATTTTCACCTAAGCCATAATTTAAGGTTTGTGTAAGATTACTAAACTTTTTTCTAGAGATTGACTTAAATTGTTTTGGAATATTTTGTTTACTACCCAAATCTTTTCCAATTATCTCAATTATCTTATAATAATTAAAACTAAAATTAAATGAATCTACTTGACGAAAATAATTTATGACGTCTTTGATGTCCTTATTTTCATTTACACATTTAATATACTGATTAAGATCTTCTGAAGACTTTTGAGAATCATGAATAATTTCACCGGTTTCGTTGTTAGTAATAGTGATATGTGGTACGCCTACTTTTAATGTTGAAGTTATAGGAGGTACTGTTATTATCAACATACATTTAGTGCCATCTTTTTTAGTCTTTTCAATTGCTCCAACTTCTGCATTACAAGAATTGTCAATTTTTAAATTAATGAGAAATAGCATTTGTTTTAATTTTTCCTCCGCAAAAGGAAAAATCTCTTTTTCGTCAATCTTTTCAAATTCAGGACATTCTAAAAAATAATTGTCTTCTTCAAATTTAATATTTTCAAAATTTTTGTCAAGAATCTCAAGAGAAGTTTTATCTCCTTTAATCTGTACCTTAAACATGTTAAGTATCCACCTCTATTAGTAAGATAAATCCACTATTAAATAACTATTTAATACCTATTAATTTAACTATTAATGTAAAATTAATAAAAGTTGGTGAGGTTAAATGGCGAATTTTAAACTTTTAGCTGTTCAAATTGGTAACGAAATCAAATGGGATGTTCCACTTAAAGAAATAGATAGAATAGCTGAAGCTATTTTTGATTTTGAATATTTAAAGTTTCCAAATGAGAATAGCACTTCTCAACGGACCCATATTCCTCTTTTCTAACTTTAAACTAGAAAAAAGAGTTAAGCTTCATAAATTATTTTTGATTCTAATTAAAGTTTTTACGACAGAATTTAGATCATCTTTTTTATCATCTAAATCTTTTTTAGTAACTGTTAACACTAATGTATGTGCAGAAGAATTACCAGATAGTCTAAAAGCATCTATTTTTTTTATGAAAGTTTTATCTAAGGATGGAGCAATGAGTTTGAAATCATTTAATTTTTTATGAAAATTCTCAAGTAATGTTTTAAATCCATGGAATCTTCCTTCTTTTGGAATGTAGAAGAGATCTATATCTGAGCGATATTTCTTTCTTAGAATATCAACTATCAAATTTTCTAACATTTTTCTACTAAATATTAAAACTGCTACATACAATCCTAAAGAATAACTTTTATTAATTAAATCTCTCAAATCTCTGTAAAAATCATCAGGTACTTCTTCAATGTCTAAATATTTTGTTTTTGAAGGGATAACCATTTCAAAATCATTGTTTTCTAAAAATTCATTTAACCAAGGATATTTAGAAAAATCTTCTTCTTCAAGTTTTAAATCATCAAATAAATCCTTAATCATAAGCGTTGCAGCATCTTTATCATCCCTATAAGCATCTTTGATAACATTTATTATATTCCATGGATAATCAGGATCACCCCAACTTTGACTTCTTATTAATCGGGGATACTCCTCTAACAAATCATCAAAACCAAAAGTTTTTAATAAAAAAATCCAATCTATGCTGTTGTTATCTCTTTTTTCAACTATTTTTGCTACTTGTTTTATAAACATTGCTCCAGCATCTATCATTTTCACACCTTCTCAATTAGCTTTGAAAATAACTTAGATTTGTTTTCAGTAATCTTTCGTAGTTACCTCATATATTTCCTTGCAAAAGTTGCAATAAACAGTGGCCACATGAAAGCCCCTATAATAGCTTCAATAATAATATAAAATCCATAATTTACAGCACTTGGACTCACTAAGCCATATGCTGGAATAATTAAAGTTAAAAAACTTAATTTTAAGGCCATTTGTAAATTTAGGTAGTCTATAGAATTTTCCAAGAATATTCCGTTAATTTGCCAAAAGATTAATGAAAAAACGATAAAAATACCAAAAAAAGTGATAACTATCCTTAGAGGATAAACCCCATATCCAAAGAATTTTTGAAGTATCCATTCCGGTTTCTTTATATAAACCGGTTTTTGAAGTCTTTTGGCTTCCATTTCACGGTAAAAATAATTATCTGCTTCTTCTTTATCCCCTAAACTTTCAGCACAATTTTTAGCTACTCTAAAAGTTTCTTCTTGGGATTCTGGAATTTTAAAATTTACGTTTTTACAATCTAATTTTCCTTTTATTTTAGAAGTATGAAAATTAGTTTTTCCTTCAATTTTCACATCATTAATAACAATATCTATTAATTCAGACCCAGAGAACCAAATATTTCCATTTATTTCAGTCTCATTTAATAGTACGTTATTAGCTGTTAACCAATCCAAATATAATGTGCCACAAATATCAACAAAATTAAATTCTAAATCACCATAAGGTTTACGGCCTAAAAAAACATCGCCAACAATTTTTATTTTGTTTTTTAATTCTTTATTTCCCTTAAAACAAATACTATGTACATTCTTCATTCCAAAAAAAAGGACTGAGCCTCCAATATATCCTTTTTCTTCGAAACGGAAGAATTCATATTCCATTTTTTCACATTCCAAGTCTTCATGAATCTTTACATCTTTTAAAGAAACAAAAAATGCGTTTGCATCCTTAAATGACAAATTTTTCCTTATAGTTACTCCTTTTAAATAAGTGAACCTATTTAGTGTGGCATTATCAAATATAACATCATATGATACATCGACTTTTTCAAGGTAAACATTCCTAATTATTTTTGCTTTACGAAAATTAATTTCAGATGCTTTTAAGTCTTCAAGTTTAATTTTATATAATATTGCGCCCTCAAAATTAAAGTCTTTATTTTTTATTTTTTCTTGAACTTTTTTCTCTTTTAATGAGTTAATCCTTTTAAATTCGGCACTATTTTCATTTTCTGGTAATTCTAAATGTAGAATGCAATAATCAGAATCCTCAAAAACTTCTTCGTTACATCCTTCATAACTACATTCTACCATTAGTACCCCTTCATCAATTATTCTCTTAAACTCCTATTTGTTGATTGAAAATAAAAGCTTTCCTTCTCAATGAGAGAAAATTAATAATGTTTGTCTCTTTAATCTGTTTGAATATTTTAAAATTAAGTTTTTATATTACTCTTTACTAACATATTTTTATGGAAAAGAACAGTCTTGTACTTGAGGAATGTATAAGAACCTATGATCGTGAAATATCAAGAAAAACGTCATTGGAATCAAAAGCATCATCTCTTTTAAGCACAAATGCTTTGGTAGTAAGCATATTAAATGCTTTTACGGCTTTTATTGTTGCAGGAATAGTTACTTTTAATAATTTGGGGATATTAATTATTTTAAATATAATAGCCACAATCATCATTGGTATCTCTATATATTGGTCTTTAGATGTTTTGAAAATAAAAAAGCATTTTATTCCTTTTGATATCAAAAATCCTAACTTAATAATGGAAAAACTTAATAAAAAACAGGATGATCTAACAAATGACTTAATAGATCGATATTTATCTATTATTCCCCAAATACATAACTTCAATGACATTAAAGTGATTTCACTTGAATCCTCGAGAACATTTTTAATTTATGGTATTTTTATTTCGTTTATTGGTTTGATAATAACATTATTTGTAAACGGGGGCTTATAATTGGAAAAAATATTTGAAAAACCCAAGGTATGTGATGAGTGCAATGAAGAATTAGGACGCTTTTTTTTAATCTGCAAAACTTGTAGAAAATATATTTGTTATGATTGCTTTTCAAGTCATAAAATGGAACATGATTATTTACCTTGTAGAACTTTAGATGAAGAAAATAAAGCAAGTGTTTTAGATGTAGGTCATGCAGGTTATGGTCCAGATATGGGTGATCAATGGCCTTCTATTGATATTGATACTTTTAATTCAAGTTATCATCCTAAATGTGCACATGCAATAGATTATTTTGAAAAAAATAATATAACATTTTTTTGTCATGAATGTAAAAAATGGCTTTGTTTAGAATGCCTAAATGATCATTTAGCTCATGGTTTAATGCTCCATGTAGGTTTCAACAATGCTAATGAATTACGTGAAATAGATCCTAATTTGTATAACTCTGAAAATCAACTGTTATTAGTGACAAAGGCATTTGAAACAGATAATAATAAGATTAAGGTGGAATTTGAAATTACCAATCCTAATAATGTATCTTTATATGATTTACGGTTAATGTGTACTTGGGATGGGCTTGAAGAAAGAGATAACGTTGAAAAAATTGATAATAAATATTTTCTTTGCAAAACTTTGACAGAACTTGAAGTGATACCTCCTGAAAAAACTATGAAAGGTTTTTATGAAATTCCTGATGGTGTAAATCTTCATTTATCTTCAATTATTACACTTGTTCGGTTTAAAGATGTTTTTTTGGGGAAAGGAAGAGTTTTAAAAGAATCTTTAATTAATAACTCTAAATAATTCTATAAATTTTATTAGAGGAACTAAGATGGATAATAAAGAAATTAGAATGAAAATTTTAGAGGTATTGTATGATCAAGAAATGGAAAAATCCCGACCAATGCCTCATGGTATTTTAAAGAAAGAGTTAGCTATTGAATCTAATAAAGTGGATCTTAATGTCAAGTATTTAGAAAGAAAAGGTTATATTGACCTTATAACAGCCATGAATTACTATGCAGCAAACATTACAGCGACAGGAATTGATTATATTGAAAATAATGAAGAAGTTCCTAAACAAAACATAACTCATGTGAATGTCAATGGAAATGTAGAAAACTTAGCTTTGGGAGATATAAACACTTATAACACTTCAATTTATTTAAATGCATTAATAAAGGCTATTGAAAAAGCAGAAGAGATTTCTCCTGAAGAAAAGAAAAATTTGATTGATAAAATTAAAGATGTTGCCAAAAATCCTTATGTTTCAAGTATAAGCTCAAGTCTTATTGTAGAATCTATAAAAGTACTTTTAACAAGTTTTAAACCATTTTAACTATTTTTTTCCTTTTAGCTTTGTTGATCCAAAACATTTATACGATACGTATTTATTTACCTTTCGATAAGGACGAAGTCATGCGATTTAAGTTTCAAAATTCCTTTGCAAGGATGATCTGCACTCACCGAGTTTGACTTAACCTGTAAAAACACAACTCTCTAAAATGTAAATGAAAGGGAATTGAACACCAAAACATTTATACGATATGTATTTACTTACCTTTCGATAAGGGAGAAGTCTTGAGATTTAAGTTTCAAAATTCTTTCGCAAGGATGATCGGTACTCACCGAGTTTGACGTAACCTGTAAGAACACAGATTTAAAAAAATGTAATGAAAGTGATTAAAAGAACTGAAAAATATGTTCAAAAAGAAACTTTTATAAATAATCATGATAAATAAATGATCATAATTATAAATAATCTAAAATTATTATTAAAGGTGGTTTTAATGCTCACATCAGTCCAGAAAGAAATACTTCAAAGCCTCATAAGTTTGTACCGGAAATCTAACTTCAAATCGATTAAGGGAGAAGAAATAGCTGAGGTCATGAGCCGTAATCCCGGCACAATAAGAAATCAAATGCAATCTCTCAGGAGTTTGGGTCTTGTAAAAGGAGTTCCAGGTCCAAGAGGAGGCTATAAGCCCACAGTAAAAGCGTATCACACGCTTAACATTCAGGATTCAGATAATGACAGTATGGTCCCAATATTCAGGGATGGTGAAAAAGTTAAAGACATCACTGTTTCTAAAATAGAGTTCACAAGCATAGCACACCCCGGTGAATGTGAAGCTGCTGTGAAAGCTGTTGGAAACATCAAAGGCCTTGATCTGGGTGATATCATAAGAGTAGGTCCAACACCTGTTAATAAGCTTATACTGGACGGTATTGTGGTGGGAAGGGATGATATGGACAACATAATTCTTCTGGATACCACTGCCATAAGAAGCATGCCAAAAAACACTGTTTTTGATATTGCAACCAGAGATGTCCTTAAGCTCAAATCTTCCATGGATATAAAAACCGCTTCAAAAATTTTATCGGATGAAGGAATAGAAGGAGCACCTGTAGTTGATGATGAAAATGATATTGTGGGGATATTAACACTCAGTGATATTACCAAAGCCATTGCAGCAGGTGGAGAAAAGATTCTGATAGCTGAAATCATGTCAAAACATATAATAAGTGTTGAAAAGGACGTCATGATTGCAGATGCCATAGAAGTCATGAATAAAAATAGTATAGGAAGACTCATAGTTGTTGATGAGAACGGAGTTCCATTGGGTATTGTAACAAGGACAGATCTCCTTGATAAAATAGCAGGGCTTAGATAAACCCTTAAATTAATTTTTATCTACATTACATTTAATTTTATATAATTTTAAATCTGAAATTCAAAATATTTGAAGTTTCATTCGATTTTAGATAGTGTTATTCGATTTTAAACAAATTTTCATTTAATTAATTTACAAGATATGTCTAAATTTTACAGATTTTACCAAATCGAGTATAAACTAAGAGTATAGACTAAATATCTTAATCGGTTGAGTATAGATTATAAAGATTTAATCACGATTGGGCATACGGTAATATATTTAACGTGATAAGATCTAAATTTTAAATTTACAACTATTTTAAGTGGGTAAATTTAATAATCTAAAACTAAAATAAATCAGATTATTAAAACTTAAATAAGCAAATAATTATTAAATTATAATTTCAAAGAATTTAATCTAAAATTTATCTTAAAAATGATGATTAGATCATGTATTCTCTTTTATTTACTTATTTAAAATTTATTTAAACAAAGAAATTATTTTAAAGAGTTTTATTCAGAATTAAGATTATAGGGTGTGTAAAACTGAAAATAGATCAAATGGATATCAAAGACAACATGAGCGTTCTTGAACTTGTGGAACAAATGGGAAAATCCGGAGTTCTGGGCGCAGGAAGAATGTACAGAGCCACAAAACTTCTGGCTGATGTGATACAAGATGAGGATACCGCAGTTTTCCTGAGTATTGCAGGTCCTCTCGTACCCGGTGGCCTTCGAAAGATCGTAAGGGACATGATAAATGACGGTTTGGTGGACGTCATGTTCACAAGCGGTGCAAACTTAACCCACGACCTCTTGATGGCATTTGGTGGCGACCATTATAGGGGCATCCATGATAACGATGAAAAATTATGCGAGCAGGGAATGGGTAGAATAGCAGATCTCTACACAAAATCTGAAGACTTCGAAGTCTTTGAAAAGGAAATAACAGAAATTCTATCTAAAATATCCCAGAAAGAAAAAAACCTCACAATAAGGGAATTTATAACTGCATTGGGCAACTCTGTTGATGATGAGAGTTCAATACTTTACACTGCTGCAAAAAAAGGAGTTCCAATTTATGCACCGGGTATGATAGACAGCATGCTTGGTCTGCAGCTTTTCATGTTCACCCAGGATCATGAGTTCTGTCTCGACGCTTCCGGCGACATGCACGAACTTTCAGACAAAGTTTTTGAGTCAAAAAAGGTCGCAACTGTTATCCTAGGTGGAGGACTGCCAAAACATTATGCTCTAGCATCAAATCTACTTAAAGGCGGTGTTGATGCAGCTATACAGGTTACAATGGATAGGGGTGAAACAGGAAGCTTGAGCGGTGCACCTCTTGAAGAGGCAAAGTCCTGGGCCAAGGCCAAGGCTGGTTCAAAACTTGTGACTGTTGTAGGTGATGCAACCATAATATTCCCAATTATGGTGGCAGGTGCAAGGGAAATGATAAGTAAGAGTGATTAAAAAAACTTTTTTTTGTTTTTAAATCTCCTTAAACTAATCTTTTAATAAAAAAAACTTAGAATAATCTCTTAAATAAAAAAAAGAACTATTATAAATTTTTTTAAAAATATTTTAATATTACTTGGAGCTGATGGTTTGGAAGCAGTTTTATATGCCCTTTCTGGGTTTTTAATGAAGTTATCCGATGACGCCCACGATAAACGAAATAACACCATATTTGCGATATTTGCGGGTCTTCTATGTGTTGCATGCATTGCTTACCTTGCAGTAACCAGCGCGGATGCTGCAACCATATTCATAGCCATACTGATTGGAAATTTCCTGTCATGGAAGGTTGACAGTATAAATCACATGGTTTCGTTCATTATTTTAATGGGAATCCTTATAATTTTGGGCATACCTACAATAGGGATTATAACTCTGGCTGTGTGTACTGCAGCGGCATTTTTAGATGAGATCGGGAACGACAATCCATGGGTTTCAAGACATGGTAAAGTGCTTGAATTCTTTTTTGACCACAGATTCACACTTAAAATAGCAGTTCTATTATTTGCAGTCCTTGGAATATTCCAGACAGTATTTCCGGCTCTTAAAATTCCTGGAGTCCAGTATTTTCAGTTTCAAACGTTTATATATTTCCTTTTCTTTGAAATATGCTATGAAATAGCGGGTTTAAAGTTTGATACCATCTATGATGGATTTTACCACATTTTCAGGGTCTTCAGCAAGATAAATTGACCTTCCAACTATGACTGCATCTGCAAAACGAAGTGTTTTTGCTGCATCTCCGCCTTGAGCTCCAACTCCTGGAGATATTATGAATGAATCGTTTCCCACGATATTTCGGATTTTTTCCAGGCGGTCGAGTTTTGTAGCCGGTGCAACGTAGTTTTTGATACCCATTTCCACACCCATGGCTGCAATATCTTCTGAAACTCCTTTAAGAAACCTTGAAGCTCCGGGGTGGGACATTTCTGTCAGCAAAAAAACATCTTTCCCATGGTCTTCAGCCGATTCAAGGCAGGCCTCCACACTGTCATTTCCAACAAAGCCGTGGACAATTACCGCGTCTGCACCTGCGTTGAAGGTTAAATCTGCTATTTTACTGTTTGTTTCTGGGATGTCTGCAACCTTAAAATCAGCTATAACGTTGCAGTCAAATTCTTCTTTTATTTGGGTTATAGATTCAAGTCCCTCGGCCAGTGCAAGGGGGTAACCGATTTTTATGGTGTTTATGTAATCTGAAACTTTGCCAGCTATTTTCATTGCACTTTCCATTGTGTTAACATCGAGTGCGAGTATGATCTTGTTTTTAACTTCCATGGATTTAGTATGTTGAAGCTGTTTAAATGATTTTTGGGATATTCTAGGATGTTCTATGATTTAACTGAACTGATTATGTGGAAATAAAATGAATAATTATATGGAGATAAACGCTGGATACTGGGCTATTTTGAAGCTTGATCTTAAAAAGATAAGACTTAAAAGCCTGAAACTCAGTGTCTTAAACTATTTTTTATTGGATTAGAGAATAGATTTTCAGATTATATAACTCATTTAAATAAAGAACTTTTTTTGATTCAGGTAGAATTATTCTAGGTTCTAATGATAGGTTTAGAATTTGTTCAGGTTTTTCTGCACCAATCCTATTAATCATTCTAAAAAATTTATTACAGGCTCTTCGGGAAGAAAATAGCAAACTTTAAATAGACATTTATTCAATTTTACTTTAATTAAAATCAAGTATATTTTAAGTTTTTTAAAAAAGGTAGAATTTGAAAAATAAATTTAAATAAGGTAAAGTTTAACAAAAGTAAAGGAGATTTTAAAAATGCATATAATGGAAGGATTCTTGCCGTGGTACTGGTGTGTCTTCTGGTACGCACTTGCTCTGCCGGTTATAGCCTACGGTGTGATCCAGATAAAAAAAGTAACAAAAGAACAACCAGACTCAAAACCATTGTTGGCAGTTGCCGGAGCATTTATGTTTATTTTATCCTCTTTGAAGATGCCATCGGTAACTGGAAGCTGTTCTCATCCATGTGGTAACGGTTTAGGTGCAGTACTCTTCGGTCCAGCAGCCGTAAGTGTTTTGGGAGCAATAGTACTTGTTTTCCAGGCACTGCTTCTGGCTCATGGTGGAATAACCACACTTGGTGCCAACGACTTTTCAATGGGTATTGTAGGTCCGTTTGCAGCATGGTTAATATGGAAAGGTGCAAGAAAAGCAGGATGGTCCCCTTCATTGGCCATATTCCTGGCAGCAGTTGCAGGTGACTGGTTAACATATGTTACAACTGCAGTACAGCTTTCACTGGCATTCCCGGTACCAACCTTTGGATCTGCACTTGTAAAGTTCATAGCTATATACGCCTACACCCAGGTACCACTTGCAATAGCAGAAGGTCTTTTAACAGTTGTGATATTCGAGTACATAATGAAACTCAGACCAGATATCCTGGTACGCTTAAAAGTTCTGAAACCTGAGGAAGGGAAAAAAATAGCAGCAGAAACAGCGGAGGCGGCTTAAAATGGTAAATAAAAAAGCCATAGTTCTACTCTGTCTGGTTGCAGTAATTGTAATTTTCCCCCTAGCTCTCTACAATGGTAAAGGAGAAGATCAGGGCTACTTTGGAGGTGCTGATGACCAGGGAAGTGAGGTCATAGAATCAACAGGTTATGTTCCATGGGTACATTCTCTATGGGAACCACCAAGCGGTGAGATAGAAAGCCTTTTATTTGCTCTTCAGGCAGCTATTGGGGCCATAATCATAGGTTATGTCCTTGGTTACTGGCAGTGTCAGTCAAATATAAGAAAAAGGAAAGAAAAAGGTGACGAAATTCCTCAAAATGAGATGAAATGGGAATGATGAAGGAAATACTGAATTAGACAATGCAGGAACTTAAAGCAGTTACAACCCCAATAAGGGGTTAACTGCCTATATTTTAAAACGAGGAAATACTGGTGATATAATGTCTATATTTGAAACCACACTGGACGGCTATGCTCATTCAAACGGGCTTAGAAATGTAAATACATACTATAAGGTGTTATTTGCAATTTTAACCATGCTTGTAAGCTTAGTATCTCAATCACCCATTGTCCCTATCGTTATATTTGGAACTGTAACAGCTTTAATTATTTTTAAGGCTAAAATTTCTGCTAAATTCTATTTGAAATTTATGGCAGTTCCATTTATATTCGCACTTATAAACTTCATTTTCATGGCAATATTTTTTGGAGTAGGTGCACCAATACTGAAACTTGGAATATTCAATTTGGCAGTGACTGTAGATGGATTCAACCTTGGATTTCTTCTTTTAGCCAGAATAATGGGAGGTTTTTCATGTCTGGCCTTTTTGGCACTTACCACTCCAATGACAGAACTTTTCGCGGTGTTTGAAGACATCAAGATCCCACAGATCGTTATTGAAATTGCAATGCTCATGTACCGCTACATATTTTTGTTCCTGGATGAAGCCACCACAATGTACCATTCACAGGAAACAAAGCTTGGTTATTCCAGCTTCAAAAAATCGTACAAATCCTTAGGGATGCTTGCAAGCAACCTCTTCATAAAAACATGGATGAAAGGGGAGCAAGTGTACATTGCAATGGAATCAAGATGCTATGATGGCTCAATAAGAACCATGGGAGAAACTGGAAGTATAAGAAATATAGGGGCTCGAAATCTGATTTTACTGGTCTTATTTGAAGTTGTTCTCTCGATTGGAACCATTCTTACAGGTAGTCTCAGTATTTTCTGATTTTAGGTAATCTAATATTTCCTAATTTTAAACGCAAATAATAGATTCTAGGTAGATTCAGTATTTAGTGTGCTAAAAATGGGAATGAGCATCTCAAACTTATTTTAAAGTTATTTTTTGTATAAACTGATATGAGGTGATACAATGAATGTTATTGAAACCAAAGAAATTTTATATGAATATCCTGACGGTACGAAGGCACTTGAAGACGTTAACTTCAAAGCAGAAAGTGGTAAAATTATTGCACTTCTTGGGCCAAACGGTGCCGGCAAATCCACGTTGTTTCTTCATTTCAATGGTATATTAGAGCCATCTTCAGGGGAAGTCCTGGTTAATGGTAGGCCAATAAGCTATGACAAAAAAGAGTTGATGAAGGTTAGGCAGGAAGTGGGCATAGTATTCCAGAACCCTGATGACCAGCTATTTGCACCTACAGTGATGGAAGATGTTGCATTTGGCCCGATGAACATAGGACTTTCCAAAGAAAAAGTTGAGTCCCGGGTTAAAGAGGCTCTTAAAAGAGTGGGGATGGAAGGATTTGAGAAAAAACCACCACACCACTTGAGCGGCGGCCAAAAAAAGAGGGTTACAATTGCAGGTATTCTTGCAATGAAACCGAAGATAATGGTTCTGGATGAACCTACAAGTGGACTGGATCCCAGAGGCGCATCCCAGATAATGCGTTTACTCTATGAACTCAATGAAGAAGGTATGACCATCATCATATCCACCCACGACGTTGACCTTGTCCCTCTTTACGCATCCACAGTTTACATAATAAGCCATGGGAACATAATAAAGGAAGGTAGCCCTCAGACTGTTTTCAGTGATGTTGAAACCATAAGAAATGCGAATTTACGGCTTCCACGCATAGCACACCTTATGGAAATACTTAATAAAGAAGACCATGTTTCATTTGGCAAACCATATCCCCTTACTATAGGAGAGGCAAGAAGAAAGATACGTGAACAGGCCAAAGACTGAGTTTTTCAAGATTTAATTTAAAATAGTAGATACACTCCCTTTTCATTCAATATCCGCACAAACATGGTATTTCAGCGCACATTGGTATTACTCAATATATAAAGAAAATCCATAATAGTATTACCAAATTTATTATTTTTTTGAAAATTGGATGGATTAAGGCTTCTACACAGATCTAAGGTATTACTAACTATATAAAAAAAATACAAAATCGTATTAACAAATTGGAGTGATAACGTATGGATTTCACATCTTCAAGTTTAACTACATTTCCCCTGCAGATCAGCCTGGTTTTCATGGTTGCTGCATTTATACTCGGTGCATTACATGCATTAGAGCCAGGACACGGAAAAGCTGTCATGGCGGCATTTGTAATGGGCACTGACGCAACTTTGGAAGATACATTGTTACTTGGTGGTACAGTGGTTTTTTCCCACGTGATAGTGGTTGTTCTTCTTGGAATTGTTTCATTGTTCCTTGCTGGATCTTTGAACGTAAACACAACCCATGATTTGATGAGCATAGTAGGTGGGGTCATACTTGTTGCAGTTGGTTTGTGGATACTGAAGAAGTACCATCATCCACACCATCATCATGAGCACAGTATCAATACAAAGGAGGCTAATACAAAAAGGGGTGTTGTTGCAATTGGATTATCCACTGGCATAATACCCTGTCCTGCAGCACTTGCAGTGCTACTTTTCAGCATTGCAAACGGCCAGTTTTACAATGGTGTTATTTACGTTCTGGTGTTCAGCGCAGGCCTTGCAATATCAATAACTCTCCTTTCAGTGCTTTTTGTTAAAGGAAAAGACTTTATCCAGAACTACGTGAGCAACAAAACCATAAACAAAATTCCAATTTTAAGCGCCAGTTTAATCATCATTATAGGATTATTAACGCTGCTACAACCCATAACAGAGTATCTATTACCATTTTTACATGTATAAAAGGTCTTGGTTGATAATAGATAATAATCTGCAGTCTGATGACGATATGGACATTCACAGGAACAAATTGGAGAAGGATTTTAGGAAAAATTGGAAGAATAAAAAAATTTAATTTAAAAAGGATTAAAATAAATCAAACAAGGAAAGTATGATGTGTTTTTGAAGTATCTTAAATGGTTAAGTGTAATTTAATGGCTTTAAAACTATAATACATGTTTAAAGTTGTTAGTTACTATTTAACCATCCTCTTCTCTTTTTTTGAAAGTATTAATCAACTATTTTATGTAGTAGATCATATCAAAAGTAAATTATATCAATTATAATTGAATTTATATAAAATTTATATGTGATATCATGATCATTGAAACAGATAAAATCGTATATGAATATCCTGACGGCACGAAAGCCCTTGAAAATGTTAATTTTCATGCTGAAGAAGGTAAAATCGTTGCGCTGCTTGGACCAAATGGTGCTGGAAAATCCACACTTTTTTTACACTTCAACGGAATATTAGAACCAACCTCTGGAACTGTTAAAATAGATGGAGAACCTGTAAATTACAAGAAAAAGGATCTCATGAAGGTGAGACAGAAGGTAGGCATAGTATTCCAAAACCCTGATGACCAGCTATTTGCACCTACTGTGATGGAAGATGTTGCATTTGGGCCCATGAACCTGGGACTTTCTAAAGAAGAAGTGGATTTAAGGGTTAAAGAATCCCTTGAAAAGGTTGGAATGGCCGGATTTGAGAAAAAACCACCACACCATTTGAGCGGCGGCCAGAAGAAGCGAGTTGCAATCGCAGGTATCCTTGCAATGAATCCAAAGATAATGGTTCTGGATGAACCCACAAGCGGTCTGGACCCAAAAGGAGCGTCCCACATTCTCCAGTTGCTTTACCAGCTTAACAAAGAAGGTATGACAATTGTTATATCGACCCACGACGTGGATCTGGTGCCATTATACGCGGATAGTGTTTATATAATCAGCAAAGGCAAGATAATTAAGGAAGGCAGTCCTCAGGAAGTTTTTGGAGATGTTGAAACCATTCGAAAGGCAGATTTAAGGCTTCCAAGGATAGCACACCTCATGGAAATACTTCAAAAAGAAGATGAGGTTTCCTTTGGAAAACCATACCCTTTAACCATAGGAGAAGCAAGAAGAAGAATTTTAAAAGAGATCGAACACTGACATGAGTCACATTAGATGATTTTTTCAATGGTTCTCTCAAGTATTATTTATTTTCCTTATTTTTAATCCAACAATCTTTTTATAATCTTTTTATAATCCTTTGATATTCAAATAGAATTTAAGAAATTTAAGAGGTTGAAAAATGACAGAAACTCTTGTTTCAATATCAAAATGTAATTCTTACGATTTAGAATTGGTTCAAAATGCTGTAAAAAACTCAGTAGATGCCATTGGGGGTTTATCTTCATTTGTAAAACCTGGGGATAAAGTTCTAATTAAACCAAACATGCTTCAGGCCAAAACACCTGAAGAAGCCATAACAACCCATCCTACAGTTATAGAATCTGTAATAAATCTCGTTAAAGATGTAGGGGCCATTCCGATGGTTGGAGACAGTCCTGGTGGGCCTGCAAGGGGTATGGAAAGGTTTTGGAAAGTTACGGGAATGTTAGATGTCTGTGAACGTACAAAAACGTCTTTAATCAACTTTGAGAAGTCTGGGGTTTATGAAATGGAAAGGAAAGGTAGACTATATCATATTGCAAAACCAGTTATTGACTGTGATGTAATTATCAACCTGCCGAAAATCAAAACCCACGGCCTCACAACTTTTACATGTGCTGTTAAAAATATGTATGGAGTTGTTCCAGGCCTCAGAAAAACAGAATATCATAAAATGGCCCCAAAACCATCTGACTTTGCTGAGATGGTGGTGGATATATTTGCACTGACAAAACCCCAGCTCAATATAGTTGATGGAATAATCGGAATGGATGGATCAGGACCTTCTGCAGGAAATCCCAAAGAAATTGGAGTTATACTTGCATCTGGCGATTCTGTTGCACTGGACTGTTTTATATGCCACTGCCTAGGTAAAGATCCAATGAAGGTGCCTTCAAACAGAATAGCTCAAGAGCAAGGTCTTGGAGAGGGTGTTGTGGAAAATATTCATGTTATAGGAGAATTTCCGGTTATAGATGACTTCAAATGGCCCCCAAATATGGCAGGCACGATGGAACTGATTCCGTCGTCAATTGCACGGGGCTTGATGAAGCTCTGGTGGTCAAGACCTTCAATTGATCCGGATATCTGCACTAACTGTAACACATGTGTTAAAAGCTGTCCTGTGGATGCATTAATAAAAAACAATCCAATACCGGAATTTGAGTATGGAGAATGCATAAACTGTCTGTGTTGCATGGAAATGTGCCCTGAAAAAGCGGTATTTGAAGATAAAAGCAGATTATATAAATTAATTTCAAGGTTTACAAAATCAGATTAAATTAGTATAAAAGGAATCTTAAATCAATTACAACTCTTAAATCAACTACAACTAATTTAAGATTTCCAAGACAGACTTAAGTAAAATTTCCAAGAATTAAAAAAAAGGTTGAAATTCAAATTTATTCAGCAATATTTATTGCCTTCATTGGACAGGAATAGGTGCATACACCGCATCCAATGCACAGCTTATCATCAACCTCAACACTCCAATCATCTTCAATTGAAATGGCAGTTACAGGGCACAAAGACACGCATGCACCACAGTCTATGCATTTATCGTCGTCCTTTTTTACAACCCTTTTTATTGGGTTGAGATTGATTCCCTCTTTTTCGAGAAATTTTATACCTTCCTCAGCTTCGCTGCCGCTTATTTCAATGAGCATTTTACCCCCTTTGGGTGTTATGTCTGCTTTGAGGATGTTGAAGCTCACATCATAATTTTTAATGAGATCAGATATCACTGTTTTGTTTACTATGTTTGGTGAAAAATTTAGCCATGCTTTCATAAGGAACCACCATTTTTACCTTTTTTTGTATCGTAGATCAACCTTGAAATGTCTTCGGTTGTTATCATGCCCTTCACATTATTTTCTTTGTCTATAATTGGGAGCCCTGAAATTTCATACTTATCTATACGTCTTGCTATAACATCAACAGGCTCATCTTCACGGGCTATTATTACTTTACGGGTCATAACATCTGATAATTTCTTTTTACCCTTGGCAACAGCGTTTGCTATGTCCCATGATGTTACTATTCCCCGGAGTTTTCCATTCTTATCAACAACTGGAAGATGGTTTACACTGTTGTCAACGAGTTTCTTTGCAACTGCATCAACTTCATCTGTTGGATAAACGGTTATAAACGGTTTAATTTTAATATTTTTCACAAGAATTGAAGGTTTTTTAATTTCCAGTGGATTTACACTGATTCCTTCAGATGGTAACTTTGAAACTGGATTTGTAAGGTAAAACTCTCCTTTATTTATCCAATTTTTAAGCTCTCCTGCAATCTCCACAGACTTTTTGTAGGATGATAATGGTGATGTTGGAACTTCAACACCGTTAATTTCAATATGTCCAGTTCTAAGTTCTTTATAATTGGTTTTCAGTATTGTGGGACGATTTCGTTTTGGTACACCGTAATCAACAACATGACAAACGATTTCTTCATCGCTTATGGCAGTCCTTCTGGCTATCTCTTCGTTGAGTACAGGTATTGGAACGCCTAATCCCACAAAAAGTGTTGAACCGTATTTGGGCATGGTTGCACCGCGCACATAGTCTGAGCTCATCTTTTTCATGTCTCCCTTGAGCATGAGCGTACCCGCCCCATCAACAGGAACTCCATTTTCACGTTCAACTTCAGTGTTGTGCTGTGTTCCTTCCCCTATTATGTAACCTTGAGCTCCACAGAGGAATATTCGAGTACCTAACCCTATAGTTTCAAAGTAAGGGTCATTTAAAAGTGGGCTGAGCTCACCAGCGCTTGAATAACTCACGTTCCCCATTTTAGGTAATAGTGTACCCATGTACGTGTAAAGTGTTTCTTCAGTGGAGTTGGTTGCTGCAGCATAGTTCTGGTAACTGTTTCTTGGGTTTACCATAACAGCTTGGTTCAGTTTTTCAATGTTTATACTGGTTTTTACCTCTTTGAGCGGATAACAATCTGTTCCATAGGATTCTGCAATGAGTTCTATGTCTTTGCCCCTTATAAGATCCTCTATTACATGAGCTCCACCGTAGTCAAAGGCTATGTCAGGATTCCTGTTTGGTTGACCTGCCCCCAAGTAAGCATCAACAGCAGCAAGTCCTGAGTAAGCTTCAACACCATTTAGATAAGTTTTTGCCATTTTTATTGGTGGGTCTGAATGTCCGAAGTTTAAGAAAGCTCCTGAAGAGCACATGGCACCAAATGTACCTGTTGTTACAACATCAACCTCATTAGCAGCTTTTTCTGCACCATTCTCCCTTACAATTTGGGTCATCTCAGCGGCTGTTACAACAACCACATCTCCATCTTTGATCTTCTGGTTTATTTCTTCTATGGTCTTCATTTACTCACCCAGTGTCGCTACTTGTCATTCAATAAAATCAATCAAAATAAATGCTTGTATAAATCATTAATCTAGTGATTTATTAGGTTATAGATCTAATGATTTATTAGGTTATACTTGTTATTAAATCATAGACTATCCGCATAGACTATCTAGACTAAATGAAAAAAAATGAGGATTACAACTTAATTTTATTAGGATGATCTAAAAAAAAAGAATATGTAAATAGGATATAATTCACCTTTAACCTTCTACACCCATCCTTTCTCCATATACTAATTTAATTTGCAGACTTTTGGACCGCAACAGAAGTGTTGTATGTCAAATTGAATTAACACTTTTTCACTTCCAGTACTTGATCCAGATACATTGAATATAACATAATTACTTTTTTCCCGATTATAGTTATCTTAAGCCAGCTTAAGATAAATGATATAAATACCAATTTTTATGGTTCTATAAACCCGGTTTAAAGGGGCTCCACCCCTACTAATTGGGTGTGTGTCATGTACGCTGCTTCACTATATCCTTTAGGGTAACAGGTTATTAAGGTGAGTTCAGCATTTCCTGCAAGGAATTGCACGGGATTTGTTTCGTAATCCCATTTAATATCACCGTTGCTCGTTACCTGATAAATGTATTTCTTTTGCGTTATGAAATCGTTTATTATTACTTGATCTCCTACTTTAAGCTGGTCAATTTCGTCAAATGGTGCAGAATACTTGGTGTGGTGTCCATATATTCCAACTGTACCATTTTCACCGGGATAAAAACTTGGTGAGTGGTAAACATCGTTATATGCATTTACTGTCTCTGTATGTATGTTCCAAGTCTTTCCTAAGGTGGGAAGTGATAGAGTCCCAATTATATTTGTGTTTTCAGTTGTGGAATTTTTAATACTCATACTTTTGGCCACAACATCTAATTGCTTACTACTTTCCGATGAATTAGTGGGACTGGTGAAAATGATACTGTAAAGCGCTCCATTTTTTTCAGCCCATATTTCTGTTCTTTTAAGAGAAGTGCCGTTTTGAGTTATTTGATAAACATTTTCATGGGCTTCGGTTCCATTTAGATCGACAACACTGTGAGATACAAATTTAAATCCGGATTGTTCTGCTGCAGATGATTTAAGTGTAAAATTCTCTGGAGGAGTATAACCTGCAGGTATGGCCTGTTTGTTAACTGTTAAATTTGATCCAGATTTAGGATCTGTGAATACAACTATTTCAGGTGTGCTTGTTCCATTAATTATTTGCCAGCTTTGTGGATAATCAAATGAGATATCACTACCATTATACTGGTTAGTTTCAATTTTTTCTCCTGCAAAAACTACTGCAAGAATAATAAACACACAGGGAATAACTATTAAATAGAAAGATTTGATTTTCAAAAGATTTCCTCACTTACTTTTAATATATTAATTTTTATTAATTATGAATTATTTTGTATCTTCATTCTCATTGTATCATATAAATTCTTCGTAACATAAAATAAAAGATTTTTTTAATATCAATGCAAAATTAAATCTGAATTTCATGCATCCATTAATTTAACTGAAACGTTATTCCATAAATAGATCAAATAATTAGTCCATAAATTTGTTAATTTTTATACAGATCTCATTTCATAATTGTTTTAAATACTTATTTTTATATTAACCCAAAAAATATACCCTAAAAAGACATAAATTAAATTATATACTTAAAATATTAAAATTATAATATTATTATTGTAGTTTATGAGAACGGGGGTCTAAATATAGCATATATGACTGAAGATGAGTTAGATCTAGATTTACTCAAAAAAACAATTACTTCTCTTGAAAAAAGAGCAGATTATACGGATATAAGAGTTAATGAGAGTTATAACACGGCAATAATTATGAAAGACAGCAAGATCCAGGAGATAAGATCAGGTTCGGATCTTGGAGGCTGTATCCGTGTGCTTAAAGGAGGAGCATGGGGTTTTGCATTCACAAATCAAATATCCAAGATTGGAGAAGCAGCAGAATCTGCATTGAAACTTGCAAATTCTCTACAAAGTGATGTGGAACTTTCAGATGCACGGCCCGAAGTTGATACTGTGAAATGCCTGGCAAAGCTCAAACCATCCGATGTATCAATGGATGAGAAGAAGGAGATAATGTCCGATGCTGACAGCGCAGCAAAAATCCCAAAAGTTGTGAGTACAACTGTAAACTACGTTGATACAGAGGGAACAACAACCTTCCTCAATTCAGAAGGGTCATTCCTCACAATTGAAGAATCCAGAGTTGCGATGTTTTTAAATGCCGTAGCTTCAGATGAGGGTATCATCCAGTTTGGACACAAAAGTATAGGTGGAGCAAAAGGTTTTGAGGCCGTAAAAAATGAGGATATAGAAAAATTCGGAAGAACTGCTGCTTCAAAGGCAGTGAGGCTTCTGAAAGCAAATTCACCACCATCTGGAAGTTTTCCTGTTGTCCTGGACTCTGAACTTACAGGGGTGTTCATCCATGAAGCATTGGGTCATGCTACAGAAGCCGACCTGATCCTGCAGAATGATTCAATACTCAAAGGCAAAATGGGAACACAAATAGGTTCTAAACTTGTTACAATAGTGGATGATGCAAGTATGGACGCATTTGGATATTACCCCTACGATGCTGAGGGTGTAAAGACACGTGAGAATGTTCTTGTGAAAGACGGAACCTTGGTTTCCCTTATGAGCTCCAGGGAAACAGCGTCGAAACTCGGAATCACACCATCTGGAAATGCCAGATCTGCTGTTGGGGAACAACCAATAGTTCGTATGAGCAACACCTATCTGAAACCAGGTGATCAAACCTTTGATGAATTGGTTGAAGGTATGAAAACCGGAATATATCTTAAAGGCTCAAGAGGTGGTCAGGTGGACACTGGAAAGGGGATATTCCAGTTTAACGCTGCAGAGTCCTTTATGATAGAAAACGGAGAGGTTAAAGAGCCACTGCGAGATGTATCTTTATCCGGAAATATCTTGGAGATGTTGAACCATGTAGATGCAGTGGGATCAGATTTCAAGTTAGGTGTTGGTTTCTGCGGAAAATCAGGGCAGACTGTGCCTGTGGGGGATGGAGGACCTCATGTTAGGGTTACACGAGCAATGGTTGGAGGAGCAATGTGATGAACGGCGAAAAACTATCTGAGGAAAATGGGAACTTTCTGGTTAAACTTGCAAGGAAAGCTATAACAAATTATTTAATGGAAAAAAGAGTTATAGAATTTCCTAAAGATGTAGAGACTCTTTTGAAAGAAGATATGGGTGTTTTTGTAACCTTAACTTGTAATGGAGATCTCAGGGGTTGTATAGGGTATCCAGAACCTGTTATGCCCCTTGTAAATGCGGTTATAGATGCTGCAATATCTGCAGCAACTAGGGATCCGCGCTTCCCACCTTTAAGGGCAGGGGAACTGGATGATATCCATGTTGAAGTGAGCGTTCTAACCAAACCCGAGCTTATAAAAGTTGAAAAACCTTCCCAATACGTGAGTAAAGTTAATATAGGTGGAGATGGCCTTATAGTTGAGAGGGGGCCCTACAGGGGACTTCTTCTTCCTCAAGTGGCTACTGAATGGCATTGGGATGCTGAAGAGTTTCTCTCCAACACCTGCATGAAGGCCGGACTTTCCACAGACTGCTGGCTCTACGAGGATGTGAAGATTTACAAGTTCCACTCCCAGATATTTCAGGAAAAGGAATAGTAAAAAAAGAAGAATTTACTAAACAATCAAAAGGGTAAGGAATAGAAAAGAGTTTACTAAACGATCAGATAAAGGAATATAAAAATAAAGGCTAAAAATAGAGAGAGCATTAAATAAAAAGCTAAAAATAGATAAGAATTAAAATAGGAATTATTAAATTAAGAATTAAATTAAAGAAAGGATTAGAATATAATTAAATTAAGGAATCTGAATAAAGAACCTGAAAATCTGGAAAATTGATGACAATGCTAGAATATTACAAATAATTTAAATAGGTTAATAATAATTATAAATAAAGAAAGTATAACATCATAGAAAAGTACCTATGTACTGGTTTATAAAACTTAAAGATACTTATTATAGAAGCTATATGAATTAAATTTGAATCATTATTTGATTTAAACCTATTTATGCTCTATTTTTAAATGCATTAAACAATGATTAGATAATAAAAACTAATTATTGAACGGATAAAATTATTGAATTGACAATTAGTTTAGATTTAATTGATTTTAGGAGAAAGTGAGATAATGATTATACCAACGATTCCAACACCAGAAGAGGTTCTGGACAAGGGTTTTGGCCGGGCTAAAAAAGCTGCAAATAAGGTCAGAACCTCAAAAATTCCTCGTCATCAAAAGTCAAAGAAGATTGAGGAGGCTCGTATTCAGACGGCCTGTGATGTTATAAAAGAATCATTTACTGCAATTCTTGAGAAGGTCCCCAAGGTAGAGGATATGCACATGTTTTATCAGGATTACATAGATGTGGTTGTTGGTGTTGACCAACTTAAAAAGTCACTTGGAGCTTTAAACTGGGCTGTTGAACTCATATCCAAACTTGAAGGCAAGTACCTTTTTAAAGTCAAAAGGACAAGCCCTGAAAATGCTTCAAGAGTTAGAAGTGAAGCATTTGGCCGTATTTCATCTGTAGTTTACAGGATCGAAGATGAGCTGAACTTTCTGGATTTTGCAAAGGCGAAACTCAGGAACATGCCTTCCATAGACTTTGATGCAACCACAGCAGTTATAGCAGGTTTCCCAAACGTTGGAAAATCAACATTACTTCGACAGATAACATCTGCAGAGCCCAAGGTTGCAGACTATCCATTCACAACCACTGGAATCCAGATAGGTCACTTCGAAAAAAGATGGCAGCACTACCAGATAATTGACACTCCCGGACTTCTTGACCGTCCAATAAATGAAATGAATGAAATAGAGCTCAATGCAATGGTTGCACTGGAACACCTTGCAGATGTGATAATATTCATTTTTGATGCATCTGAAACTTCAGGATATCCACTTGATAGTCAATTTAGACTTTTTGAAGAGATAAAACAGGTTTTTAAAACTCCCATTTTCTCTGTTTTTAACAAAATGGACCTGGTGAAGGATGTTGAGTACATAAATGAAGAGTACATAAATGGATACATTAACAGATTAGAAGCGCCATTGATGGTTGCAGCATCGGAGGGAAAAGGAGTATCTGAAATAATAACGAAGTTGGAGGAATTTAATAATGAAAAGAAGATACGTAGCAGAGCAGATGTTTAACGATATGGTAGATACTATACGCGAAAAACAGGATGGGCTTGAAAGGGCAATATCTGATTATACTTCTAAAGTTCCTGAAAAGTTAATTATGGATGTAATGGAAAACGATGAGAATATCATAGTTAAAATAGACATTCCTGGGGTTAAAAAAGATGATATAAAGATAGATATCACAGAGGACAGCCTGGGGGTCATGGCAAAATTCAAAAGAGAACTGGAAGTTGAGGATGTCAATTATATAAAAAGGGAAAGGAAACACGGAGAGGCGAACAGGATCATAGTTCTGCCTGCAAAGATAATGATGGATGAGACAACTGCAAAGTTCGAAAACGGCGTTTTGACAGTTACACTGCCAAAACTTGAGAAGAAAGAGAGCTTTGAAATCAAAGTGGATTGAGATTAACTTGAATTTTCAGCATTTTGAATCCTAAAATCCAGATTTTATTTATTTTTTAACTAATTATTTTAAACAACTAATTAACAACTTATTTTTTTTAAACAATTTAATTTTTAGCAATTTTATGAATGAGAATAGTCTAAAAAGAATAATTTAATAAAAAGATAAAAATGTAGGGTTTAATTTTTATATTTAATTTTATATGTTCTAAGCCTATATTTATGTTCTAAGTCTATTTACTAATTATAAACGACATTTTCAGGAAGAGAACTAACCTGTGTTAACAATCAGTATCTAACCTTCCCAATATGCCTTGTACTTCCAGGATCCTCTCCGTTGAAGTGCGCAAGGTAATATACGAACCATTCAATTGGAATAACAAGCACAAATGGTGAAAGAAGTGGATTAATGTCTGCGTAATCTTCCATTTTATATAAAATCTTTTTTACGCCAATTTTATCTGAAAATTCCATTGATTTATGGGTCAATTCATCCCCTGAATAATCAGCGTCTAAAAACATTATGGGGACGTCTTTTTCGGCTCTTTCAATTAAACCGTGTCTGAACTCTCCTGAATAAAGTGGACAAGCATGTTTCAACGCACCTTCCATGAACATGGTCATTGCAACCTTATAGGCCAGGCCGTAGTTGGGACCGCTTCCCATACAGTAAAATATCTCATCATCTTTGTATTTTTCTGCAAGAGCCCTGTTTTCATCCTCTGTTTTCTTTATGAGGTCACTTGTGATGGCTGGAACTTTTTCAAGGTCCCTTAAAACATCTTTTGAAGCTTCTGATCCTTCCATGCTAAACAGGATCTCGTATAAAGACATAAGTTGAGTCATATATGTCTTCGTTCCAAGTATTGCTGTTTCTCTATTGCACCTTGTGAGTACAGCATCATCTGACTCTTGCATCATGCTGCTTTTTTCTTCATTTGTGATGGAAACAGTGTACAAACCATTTTCTTTAGCTTTACGTAGCGCTGCCAATGTATCTGAAGTTTCTCCAGATTGGGATGTTAATAGAACTCCTGAATTACCATTCTGCAAACGTTTATGGTAGAAAAATTCGTACCCAGTGTGTACATCTATTTCTTTACCGGATAAGAAACCCATTGCATCCCTTACGGAGTAACAGGTTGAAAGAGAGCTTCCACACCCTACAAGGTGTATTTTATCAAATTCTGCAAATTTCTCTGCTATTTCCTTCATATGGGATTTTTCAGCCTTTAAAGTCTCTTTCAATGATTTGGGCTGCTCTAATATTTCGTAATACATGTCATACTTCATGATCATTCCTCAAAATATCAACTTTTTCCATGAATTTGGTATAAGTATCATCAATACTCTCTTCAATAACTCTTGTATCTGCAGTAGTTTCCATAAAACCAGATTCAACCTTAAAACGAGGTACAATATGGATATGGATATGTTCTATACTTGATCCTGCAGCTTCACCCAGGTTTATGCCTACATTTATTCCGTCAGGTTTTATAACTTCTCTAACGAGTTTTATTGATCTTTGAACAAGAGTAAAAATATCCCTGAGTTCATCGGGATCTAACTGGTTTAAATCCGTGTAGTGTTTTACAGGTACAACCTCAATATGCCCTCTGTTGTAGGGAAATATATTCATAAGCACCATATTGTTCTTGTCCCTATATAAAACTCTTGAAGCTACCTCCTTGTTGCCTTCTGCTATTGCACAGAATGTACAGGAAACATGTGGTTTTTTGCCCACATAGGAACCGCGTGAGGGAGCGAAGAGATCATCGTAACAGGGTCGGGGAACTTCAGGAACGTCGCATTGAGCTTTTTTAGATTCCTGAACATTATATTTATCAAAGAGTTTCGCAATACAAACTGCCATTTCAGCAACTTCCACAGCATCAGGCCCTATAAGACAGATTATAGGTTCTTTTCCCCAGCTTCCTGTGTGGTATACAACATCCGGAACACATCCTACTTTACTTATGGCTTCTTCAACACCCCAAGGTATTGTTCCACCTTCAACTTTGCGCGCAGTTTCAGGTTCCCTGCCCCTATCATATGAAGAAACCTGAAGTCCAAGCTTTTCACATATCTCTATTATGAGGGGGTGATATTTCATGTTCAGGGCGCTTCGACGTGTTGGGTCGTGTTCCATCATACTCAGCACAAGCCTTGCCATGTGTGATGAAGCTCCAAAATCTGGCTCTATGAAAGCCCTTGGCTTGCCGTTTACAACGGTTATGCGACCGGGAATGCCTGCAACGTCATTTATATCTTTTGCATTCTCCTTTGCCATCACAATATTACTTCTAACTTCAGGGATGATGGTTGCAAATTCTGGAGAATTTTGCAGGATTTCAACGGCCCTTTTGATGTTTTCAATTTCCATATTGTACTATATTTTAAATTTATAAGATATAAGTGTTAGTATCAAATGGATTAATAGAATTTAATTTCTTTTAAATCCTTTAAAAAATAGGATTTTTTTAATTAAAGCCTTAATAAGTTATAAAATTTTGAGGCCAATGATCACAAATTTACTATCAAAATTATTATCATTATCTCCAGACCAAGATTCTGATTGGATTTAATGTAATAATTAATAAAAATATGAGGTTGAAAAAATATCTAAATTAAGTTTGAAATAGTTATTTAAATTATTTAAATGAGGGTATCCGATAAAATTAATGATAATAATGGATTAAATGTAGTTTTTAGGCGTATAATTCTAATTTTATAAAATCTAAGAATTCTTTCTACTCAAAAGAAACTTATTTTATTTTAGATCATCAGTTTATTTGCCTAATTTTGAATGCATCGTTTAGTTCAACTTTCTATTAAAAAATGGAATTTGATTTAGTAATAATATAAAGAACTGGGTAATAATATCTTGATTATGCAACTGAAATTCTCTTTTTAAGGGCTTTAAATCATTAAATGCTTGATTTAATCTCGTTTTTTAGAGTTTCAAATCAAAAGATTTATATGTTTCAAACAACGATCATCTAATTGTCAGAAAACCACAAATGTTCATCTGACACTTGCTGAAAACAATTGGGGGGCAGTATAAATGAAGCGACATTTGTTGCTTTTGATGCTACTTCTTTTAAGTGTAGCATCGATTGGTTTAAATAATACTTATGCCACCACAGCAAACCAGCAAAATTCAGAAAATCTCACGAACGACAACTTTAGCAGCTTAAATACAACTTACATCCAGAACACGACGAATATTCAGAATACAACTTCAGGGTCTGCAAATGCAAGCACTGTAGTTAGTAATACATCCAAAAGCCCAGTAAATACAACTAATAGCACAGAATCAGCCACAAACAGTACCAGCAATAGTGATAACAGTAACGGATCAGCAACAATTCAAAATACAACGGAGGCAGCAGGAGATGGATCCTATAATAAAATCCATGGGATCTGGCTCAGTACGGATGATGTAAATAACGTCAGCGTAGATGAATTAAAAGAATCTGGAATAACGGATATATTCGTTAAAGCGAATAGAATTTCAGTTCCAACATACCAAAGTGTCTTAAAAACTGTTCTTGAGAAATTTAAGGATAGTGGAATAAGAGTTAATGCATGGATCACATGTTTCGTTGATTCCAACGGAAAGTGGATTGATCCACAAAGTACAAACGGTACAAAGACCATTAATGATATTCTAAATCAGGTTACAGATATAACTACAAACTACAACATCGATGGAATACACCTGGACTATGTTAGGTATCCTGGAACAGCGTACAAACATGCGGGTGGAACAGAAACCATAACAAACTTTGTTAAACAGGTGTATGAAACCGTGAAGTCTATAAACAAAAACGTAGCAGTTTCAGCAGCGCTCATGCCAGAATGCGGGGACAACGCTTACAACTATGGTCAAAACTACACGGCACTATCATCTTACCTAGATTTCCTTGTTCCAATGATATATAAAGGGAATTATAAGGGAAACACTACTTGGATAAGCAAAACAACAGCATACATAGTAAGTCATGCAAATGGAAAACCTGTTGTAGCAGGTATTCAAACCTACAGTTCAGACGATAACTTAACAGTGCTACCAGCATCTGAAATAATAGGAGATATAAACTCTGCTGTGTCAAACGGCTCATCAGGATATGTACTCTTCAGATACGGTTGGTTAGACAAAGATTTCTTTACAAATTCAAGTTCAAATAATGGAACTGTGAATACAACTAGTACATCAGGTACAACGAGTACTGGTTCGAATGCAACGAGTACTGGTTCGAATGCAACGGGTACATCGGGTACAACAGCAAATGCAACGGGTTCGAATGCGGCTGGTACAAGTAATGGTACTTCGAGTAGTGGGACTGTTAGTGGTGCTGTGAGTTTCACTGTTGCTCAGATAGGTGATGCGGCTTCTAGGGTTAAGGCTTATGTTGAGGCTAATAAGAAGCTTCCTGCTTATGTGACGATTGGTGTGACTCAGGTTGAGATGCCTGAGTTCTTGCGGTTGTTAACTGGTGGTTTGTTGCAGGTTAGTAGTGGTTCGAAGGCTTCAGTAACTCTTAAGAATGAGAGTGCTGCTTTAAATCCGGTAGATAGTGTTAAATCAGGGAACATTAAAAAAACAGAGTACGTTAGCATGGCTAAGGCTATTAAGTCATTTATGGATTCATATGGTAAAGCTCCTAACTATGCGTCAAGTTCTCTAGGGAAAATTCAGTATCAATCCTTGGTTTACATGTATTCGAGGATAATGGGCTATTACAGTGTAAATAAGGTTTTACCAACCTATGCTGCAATCAAACCATGGTCAAATTACACGGCCACAACAAAAAATACAACGAACACATCAGGTACAACGAGTAATGGGACTGTTAGTGGTGCTGTGAGTTTCACTGTTGCTCAGATAGGTGATGCGGCTTCTAGGGTTAAGGCTTATGTTGAGGCTAATAAGAAGCTTCCTGCTTATGTGACGATTGGTGTGACTCAGGTTGAGATGCCTGAGTTCTTGCGGTTGTTAACTGGTGGTTTGTTGCAGGTTAGTAGTGGTTCGAAGGCTTCAGTAACTCTTAAGAATGAGAGTGCTGCTTTAAATCCGGTAGATAGTGTTAAATCAGGGAACATTAAAAAAACAGAGTACGTTAGCATGGCTAAGGCTATTAAGTCATTTATGGATTCATATGGTAAAGCTCCTAACTATGCGTCAAGTTCTCTAGGGAAAATTCAGTATCAATCCTTGGTTTACATGTATTCGAGGATAATGGGCTATTACAGTGTAAATAAGGTTTTACCAACCTATGCTGCAATCAAACCATGGTCAAATTACACGGCCACAACAAAAAATACAACGAACACGAATACAACGATACCCGCAAGCCTACAGCAGTATTTGAAGGCTACAACTAACTGTCAGTCTACTAATGCTCAGATAATAGCGTTGTCTAAGTCTATTATTAGCAATGCTAATGCAACTACTACCTACAATAAGGCAGCGGCAATATTCAATTGGGTGAGGGATAACATTGGTTATTCGTTCTATTCCAACACCGATTATGGTGCAGTTGGAACGTTAAAGGCCAAAACCGGAAACTGTGTTGACACATCTCATTTATTAATCGCACTTGAGAGGGCAGCAGGTATTCCAGCTCGTTACGAGCATGGTTACTGCAAGTTTTCAACTAAGTGGTACGGCCATGTCTGGGCGCAGGTGTATGTCAATGGAAAATGGTACAATGCAGATGCTATAAGCTACAGAAACACCTTTGGAGTTATAAACAACTGGAACACGGCAACGGTAAAGATATATGGAACATACGCAACACTACCGTTCTAAATTTTTCTTTTTTTTCTTTTTTTAGGTCTAAAAAAACTAGTGACAAACAGATCATATTCTATCTTATTAATCCCAGTTTTTTTTTGCACGTTTAAATAATTTTATCAGTTAACTTTTGATAATATAAAAAACGTACTAAAAAGAGCTAAAATGATAATGTTAAAATGAAATGTGTCTCAAAAAGCTTCTCAAAAAATCTCAAAAAAAATGCTAAAAAGTATTTAATAAAAAAAAATGAAGATTTAATTTTAAAAAAGAATTTATAAGAAGAATTTAATTTTTAAAATATCTAAGCTTCAAATTCAATTAGATTCTAATATCAACAAGTTTTGAAGATTTTCTCGTCAAATTCCATCTTTTTTATCTTTTTAATGATTTTACAGGAGCTGTCAAGGTCTGATTTTTTATATCCTTCAACTTTGATAACTTCAGAATTTAAATTTCTCTTTTTTAGTTCTCCCCTAAGTTTGTCCAGATCAAAACTCTGATCTGGCCCTATTGATATGATATCTGGCTTTATTTTTTCCACTATCTTGAACATGTCTGTTGTGCTTCCGAGGTATGCCTCATCAACGGGTTTCATCATTTTCACAACTTCAAGGCGCTGTTTTTCATTAACAACTGGCACCCTCTTTTTTGATCTTACCGTTGCATCCCTTGCAATAACCACAACAAGCTTTGCAGCTTCTCCTCCGAGTTTCTTTGATTCTTCAAGGTAATATCCATGACCTGGATGTATTATGTCAAATGTTCCTGTTGCCATTACAATTTTAATGATTACAACTCCTGTTAGTTCTATGTTTTTATTTGTTAAACGTTGTTTTTAGATTATTTTAATTTTATAAATACCAGTTTAATTTTTATAATACTTTTAAATATTTATACACCAGTAAATCAATAAAAACTATTTCATAGGATCAAATAAACTGGTTCTTTCAATAAGATTTACTTCATTCTAAAATTTTGAAAATAACTCATTGGAAATAATTATAGATTAAATCCTGAAAAATGATTGTAACTTATAACAGATTAATAACAGAATTTAAAACTACTAAAAATTGAAAAAAAGGACTAATTAAATATATTTCATTTATTATTCTATATTAATTAAGTGGTAATTATTATGACTTCAAAGATAGCGAAAGGAAGTATTGTAATTTTATTAGGTGCCTTCTTATTCCGTATAGGCGGTTGGATCTACAGAGTTTTAATGGCGAATTTATTAGGGCCTGCAGGTTACGGTATTTTAGGCCTCACATTCCCCTCTCAAGGATTTCTCATGATAATTGCAGGGGCAGGGCTACCACCAGCCATAGCAAAATTCGTTGCAGAATATAATGCTAAAAAGGATTATGTTATGGTTAAGAGGGTTATAAGTGTATCCACAAAGCTCATGATTATATTGGGAATAGCAGCTGGAGTGATTATGTACCTCATTGCAGAACCCCTTGCATTAGGTTTCCATAAACCTGAGGCTATACTTCCATTTAAATTGATAGGACTCATAACACCATTTAGTGTTGTGGTTGGAGCGTTAAGGGGATCCTTTCAGGGATTGTACCAGATGACCAATATACTCATAACCCGGGCTTTTGAGCAGTTCTTCATGATAACAGTTGCTGTGGGCCTGGTTCTTGCTGGTGCATATGTTGCAGGAGCAGTTATTGGTACAGCTGCTGGTTACTTGGCTGCAATGATTGCTGCAATTTTCCTTTTCAAGAAACATGTATGGAACAAAATTTCAAATAAACATGATTTACTTTCACGTGCAGAAAAAAAATTCACATTCAGGGAAGATCTGGGGCTTATTAAGACGTTACTGTTATTTTCCATACCTGTGGTTATAACCGGCCTTGCGGAGTTGGCCCTCTATGATATGGGCACATTTGTCGTAGCTTATTATATGCCAAGTGAAGCTGTTGGATACTACAACGCAGCAAGCCCAATTGCAAGACTGCCTCTCATAATATCAATGGCAGTTGCAACATCTGTTTTACCTGCCACATCTGAGGCCATGGGTCTAAAGGATAGGCATCTTTTACACACTTATATCTTACAGTCATACCGTTACGTAACTCTTTCTGTACTGCCCCTCTGTGTTGGAATAGTGATTTTTGCAACACCAATACTTCGATTGATATATTTTGGGCCATCTTACATTCCAGGTTCAGTGGCCCTTCAAATACTGGCTGCGGGAATGTTGTTTTTCACGCTCTACACAATTTCATCTAGCATAGCACAGGGGCTTGGAAAACCAATGCTTCCAATGATCGTATTGATTGTGGGAACCACGATTGATCTGGGATTAAGCATATTAATTGTGCCTTACTTTGGAATAAATGGTGCAGCAATAGCCACAACAATAGCATCCTTTATTATAATGGCTATCGTTGGATTGAAAACACTTCAACTAGCAAAATTAAAACTACCCCTTGGAGACTTTGGAAGAATAATCATTGCATCACTTTTAATGGGGGTTGTGTTTTTATTCTTCCCACAAACCCTCACATCTCTAATACTGGCCATGATAATTGCACCATTTTTATACATTGGAATCCTTTCAGTTATTGGGGGCTTAAAAAAAGATGATGTACGTGCTCTTTACAAACTTGGGACTAAATTAGGACCCCTTTCAGGATATTTCAACAAAATAGTGGGTTTCTTTGAGAGATTTGCAACGGATTAGATTTTCATTGTATGTTTCTTTAAATTATTTTTTTTGGTTTGTAAGGAGTTTAAAGCGTTAATATTGCCGTTATAAGACACACTATTTGGATTTATTTTTAATACTGTGAATATTTTTAATACTATGAATTTATTTTTAATACTATGAATTTATTTTTAAAATACGAATTAATGTCTTGTTTGTAACTTTTACCAATTTTACCTCCTAAGTTATGATAATTTTATGTATCCATTTTTTGCAAGTCTTGTTAGAATGATGAGTCCATCTTTTGGGTGGCTAGTCTGTTTATGAACTATTTCGATGAATGATAAAAAAACCCAAAATATTTCTATAACAAAAACCAAACTATAATTTACATGATAATACTCAAAGGGATAGGCACAAGTCCTTATATCGGTGTTGGAGAAGTAAAAAAGGTTGAATGCTACGAAGATCTCATGGATTTAACTGGAGGAGAAATCGTGGTGGTTTCAAGAGCATCGAGGGACATGCTCTCACATCTCAAGAAGGCAGGTGCAGTTGTAACGGACTACGGTGGAATAACAAGTCATGTTGCTATCGTTTTGAGGGAAATGCAGGTGCCATGTGTTGTTGGGACTGGAATAGGTACGGAAGTCCTTAAAGAGGGTATGTTGGTAACTGTTGAAAGCAGAACAGGCAACATCTACCTGGGTTTTATGGAACGTGAGGAAGAAAAAGAATTTTTTGAGGTTTACAATCCTTCAACACGGATAAAGGTCAATTTGAACATCCCTGAGATTGCAAAGAAGGTTGCCCCATTTGCAGATGGTGTTGGCTCCATAAGAATCGAAAACATGATAATACGCACTGGGAAACACCCACTCACTCTTCTTAACGAGGGAAAGCTAACAGAAGTTATTGTAAAAGGGCTAAAAACGATAGTTGATGCATTTTACCCAAAACCTGTTTGGTTCAGAACGTTTGACATACCTACAGATGAGTTAAAACGTTTGAAAGGTGGAAATATTGAACCAGATGAATCAAATCCCCTTTTGGGTCTTAGGGGAATATATAAAGACCTTAAAAATGAGGATATCCTAAAAGCTGAGTTTTTGGCAATAAAAATCCTTTTGGATGAGGGATACTATAATCTTGGGGTTAAAATTCCATTTTTAAGAGATATTTCCGAATATATCCTGTTCAAAAGGATTATGAAGGAAGTTGGTCTGCACCCCCATAGGGATCTGGATTTGGGTGCTTCAATTGAAACACCATCTGCAGTATGCAGCTTTGATGAATTTGTAAAGGAAGGTCTTGATTTTATAACACTTGGAATGAGTGATCTTACCATGTGTGCCCTTGCAGTGGACAGAAGAGGTGTTAAAGTTGCAAAACACTTCAACCTCATGCACCCTGCAGTTTTGAACATGGTAGAGTATGTTATAAGAAAGTGCAATGAGAATGGGATTGAAAGCTGCATATGCGGACACGCAGCATCAGACCATAGAATTGTACGCAAGCTCGTTGAGTTTGGGATAAGTTCCATTTCAACCAATCCAGATCAAATCTTAAGAATACGTAAAACAGTTTATAATGTTGAAAATGGTATTATAATGAAGGGATTTGGGAAGGAGCTTGGATTTTAAAAAAATAGAATTTAAATAGAACTGTTTTTTGTTATTTTATTCCTTAATCAATTATCTTCATAAGTAACGGCATCTTCAAACTTTATTTTACCTTTATAAAGGGCTGAACCTATTACAACTCCATAGGCATCTGTCTGTCTGAGT
This sequence comes from Methanobacterium paludis, assembly GCF_000214725.1. Classification (NCBI taxonomy): domain Archaea; kingdom Methanobacteriati; phylum Methanobacteriota; class Methanobacteria; order Methanobacteriales; family Methanobacteriaceae; genus Methanobacterium; species Methanobacterium paludis. The sequence continues at coordinate 719,749 of NC_015574.1, forward strand.
TTTTTAATATCATCAAGGGAAGTCACACCACCAGAGTAGATTACAGGAATATTAACAGCATTTAAAAGCTCTAAAAGGGGTTTAATATGAAATCCGTCCATTAAACCCTCAACATCCACGTTTGTAAATAATATACCTCCAGCACCCTTTTTTTCAAAGAGTTTTCCAAGTTCTGGGGCTGTTTTTCCTGTTTTTTCAGTCCATCCTTTGACAACTACCTTAGAATCCTTGCTATCCAGAGCAACCAGTATCCTGTCGCTTCCAAATTCATTAGATAGTTCTTCAACATATTCTGGATTTTCTATGGCCATTGTGCCTAGAATAATCCTGTTTACACCAATTTCAAGCAGTTTTGCGGCATCTTCCTTGGTTCTTATGCCTCCTCCAAGTTGTACTGGAATTGAAACAGTTTCAACGATCTTTTTTACAATGTCAAGGTTTGCACTGGTGTCACCAAAGGCCCCGTCAAGGTTTATCACATGCAGTAAACTTGCTCCTTTATTCTCCCATTTCTTTGCAACTTTTTCAGGGTTTTCTATGATCACCTGTTCTGTTCCAGGTTTTCCCTGGATAAGCTGAACGCATTTACCATTTTTGATATCAACTGCAGGTATTACAAACATTACAATCACCTTTCTGGGTTTTTTAATTTAATGGCTTTTTAAGAGCTAGAAATGCTTAAGTTATCCTAAAACATTTTTTTTTATTTCAAATCGGTTATTCATGATTTTTTTAAATAATCCATTTTCATTAAATAATTATCATTAAATAATCTATTTTTCATTTAAATAATCTATTTCAAATACTTTAAAATCTTTTTTGGTCATTTGTTACAGTACGTTAACGATTCATAGATGTATACATCTTAAATTCCTAAACATACATCTTAAATTCCTAAACATACATCTTAAATTCCTAAACATACATCTTAAATTCCTAAACCATTTCATTCACCATTCTTATACAAGATGAAAACGCCGACGAGCATTAAAAGTCCGAATAATAACTGTGAAATTGTAAAAGGTTCGCTTAGAATTATAAATGCAAATATGGCTCCAAACAATGATGAAAGGGAGAAGATAGATCCTGTCCTTGTGGATCCTATACGTCTGATTGCAAAGTAAACAAGAACAAATGAAAATCCAATACTCACCAACCCAATAAATAATAGGTAGGGAATGTGGTTTAGAGGAACACTAAATTTCATCCCGAAAATAAGAGACAATAAAAGCAGGATTGAACCACCAATCGAACATTTTATAGCACTTACCATAATCAGGTCACGTTTGTTGCTTAAAAACTTGCTTAAAATGGTGTCTATTCCGTAGAATAATGCGGCAATTATCACAAGCAGGTTTCCGATGTTGTTGCCCACTAAAAAATTTCCGATGTTACCATTGGTTGCAAGGAACACAGTTCCAACAATAATAAAAAGAAATCCAAAAATATCTCTTTTATGAAACCGTTCCTTGAGAAACAATATTCCAAGGATGATTATAAACAGTGTCTCAACGTTCATTAGTAGAGATGCATTAACTGCTGTGATCAGATTAAGACCGTTTAAATAAATTATTGGTGCAATTACAGAACCTGAAACTGCTGTTATAATCAGTATTCCATAATCTTTCCTAGAAATAACGGTTTCAGCATCGGCATCTCCATCCAAAATTGACATTATCCTGTTGTTGAAGGGTGATAAACGAACCAGAAAGAGAAAAACACCTGCAATGGTATATACAATTGCTGAGAGAGCTATTGGGTCAAGATATTGAAGTAAAATCTTGCTGAAGGTGTTCCATATTCCAAAGAATATAGTAGCAGTGATTACGCTTAAGTATCCCCAGTAACGATTCATTGTATAAACCCTCAAAAAGTCAAATTAAAATACAAATTGTTTTACTTTGATTTGACAGACAATTCATTGTAAATCCTTTGCAAACATACACCGTGATTATGAACTAGTAATCTTTCATGGATAAAAAGTCTTTTATGGATAAGTTTATTAAATGAATACAAATGAAACTTAAGCTTTTAAGGTGATTTAATGGGTGGAGTGGCTTTTAAGGTAGCGTACATTGGAACAGATTTTTATGGTTTTCAGAGGCAACCTAACAGGAGGACAGTCGAAGAGGAACTTCTAAATGCATTTAAAAAGGCAAATTTGATGGATGATCCTAAAAGTTCTAGATATTCAATAGCAGGACGGACTGACAGGGGAGTTCATGCAATGGGAAATGTTGTCTCGTTTGTTACAGATTCTAAAGTCATAATAAACCAGATAAATGATTATCTGGTGGATGAAATACAGATCATTGGAAAAGCAGAGGTTCCCTATAACTTCAAGCCACGTTTTGCTGAAAGCCGTTACTACAGGTATGTTCTTGTGGATGATCCCCTGGACGGGAGGGATCTTGATGTGAATAAAATGATAAAAGCATCTAAAATTTTTGAAGGTACCCATAACTTTTCTAATTTCTCAAAAAGAAATGAAAGGAGTCCAATAAGAACAATAGAAGACATTAATATCATTGAAAAGAAGGGTTTGATCATGGTTGATGTGGTTGGTGAAAGTTTCCTCTGGAACATGGTTCGAAGGATGGTGGCGGTACTTTTAAAAGTTGGAAGGGGTCAGATGGAGTTAAATGAAGTTGCTGAACTTTTAAATTCCATTTCATATGCTCCAATATTTTTAGTACCTCCAGATGGTCTTATTTTGATGGATGTTAAATATGATGGTGTTGAATTTGAATACGATAGGTATGCAAGAAAAAAATTCTTGAAAACCCTTAAAACTGAATATCTGCAGAAAAAAACAATTGCTGCAGTTCAAAAAGAGATGATGGGAATTTTAAGGGATTAATCTTTGATTGTTATCATGATGAATTCTTTAGTTTTGGATTATTAATCTCAATGGATTCATATCAAATATCACTCATCTTTCTTCTGTTAACTTCTTTTTTTTTTAAAAATTCTTTTTTGTATTGCTGAAACTTTTTAAATGGATGTAATACTTCTTCTAAGCTATTGTACCGGAATATGGATGAGCTGTAAATTATTGATTATATATCAAGCTTGCAAAAGAAATCCTTGGTAAATAATAAATATTAGATAAACCAATATAAGATTAGATAAACCACATAAACATGTAAATTTATACTCAAAGAGTATTTGGGGGCAATCACCTGGTTTATAGGAATATCCGCGGTTCAAATGGTATGAGAAGCTTAAATATAATTTTAAAAACTGAAAAATTTGAAACTGAAAAAACCAGTGAGGGACAACGCGGTATAATAGTTGGATTTGACCCAGGTCTCACAGTGGGAATTGCTATTCTCGATCTTAATGGAAAAATATTGTCTGTAACGAGTTTTAAGGAAATATCCCGGGCAGAAATAATAAAACACATCATGAGTCAGGGAAAAGCTGTTTTAATTGCAACGGATGTTTACCCTCCACCAAAAACAGTTAAAAAACTTGCATCATCTCTTAACTCAAAAATACATTCTCCCTACAGATCGATGTCTGTAGAATCAAAAATAGGGCTTGTAGGAGAATATATCGGTGAAACATCGTCGGCTGACGTATCCAAGGTTATACGTTCGGATGAAGTTCCACAAAACGATCATGAACGGGATGCACTGGCAGCGGCCATAAAAACCTATAAAGATTACAGGAATAAACTTGAGCAAATAGAAAAACGTGCAGAAAATTTTGAACTACCTGATCTTGCTGTGGATGACATAAAAATCATGGTTATAAATGATGTGTCCATAAGCAATGCAATAGAAAGCGTTTTGAAGGTTCAAAGGGAGCTTGAAAACGTTGCAGAGGTCGAAAATGAAGATGAAGAGTTCGATTTAGGTACATCTTTCATCGAGGAAGAAGGCTTAGAAACCCCAACTTCTCGTTTAGAGATTTCAAAGTTTAAAAAGCGTTTAAAAGCTCAGGATAAACAGATAAATAATTTAAAGCAGAAAAACAGTCAGCTTCAACAGGATATTGAAAAATACAGATCTGAAATATCAAAACTTGAATCTAAACTAGATAAATTATATTATGAATACTCCAGGGACATCCTATACAAAAAGGAGATGGCATCCAAGGTTGAAACTATAAAACGTCTTCAGGGAAAATATAATGAAGAAAAAGCCAGAAGATGCGAGCTTGAGGAAAACTTGAGACTAATTAAAAGTACAAAGGATTTAGAGCTCTCTAAAAATGTAGTTCCGGTGAAAATCATAGAATCGTTCACAAAAGAAGGGATAAAACGTGCATGTGATTACTGGAAGATAAAAAAAGGAGATGTTGTTTTTCTTGTGAGTTCTGAAGGTGGAGGTACGCAAACAGCATCTTTACTTATACATATGGGCATAAAGGCTGTTATAATTGCAGATAAAATGGCTCATCAAGCAGAAGAAGAATTTGAGAAGCATAAGGTCCCCATACTGGATGCAAAAATGATGGATCTTGAAATGATCGATGAGTTTGCAATCATAAAAGCTGAAACCTTAAAAAAACAGATAGGGCAATGGAATAAAGATATGGAAGCTAAATTATTAAAAGAGGAGAGAAAAAAACTTTTAAAGGTTATAGATGAATATCGTGCTAAAAGAAAGCGGTTAGATAAAAATGACTAGTTTTAAAATTTACTATTTTTTAGGGTAACTATCTTGATTAAAACATGGATTGAATATCAGTTGTTTGATTCTATTGGAAATTTGTTTGATTCTATTGGATCTACTGAAATTTTAGTAAAAAGATTTAATTTACATTAAAACTTTACGTATAAACATGTATAAACATATTATAATCCAGATCAAAACTACAAAGGATGGAATTAGATTCAGTATTATAAATTAGAATTGATTATAATCTGGATTAAAATATAATTTAGATCAAATAAACGGAAATTCACGGAAATTCTTTTAAAACTCATAAAATGTGATAACATGAAAATCGCAGTAATAATAGGCACACGACCTGAAATAATAAAAATGGCCCCAGTAATTGATGAAATTGATAAAAGAGGTATAGATTACATTCTTATTCATACAGGTCAACATTATGACTATGAAATGTCGCATAAGTTTTTCATTGACCTTGAACTCAAAAAACCAGACTTTAACATAGGTGTGGGTTCAGGATCCCATGGAAAACAGACCGCGGTGATGATAAAAAAGATAGAAGATGTTTTGGTAGCTGAAAAACCGGATCTGGTGCTGGTACAGGGAGATACCAACGCTGTGCTTGCCGGGGCGGTTGCAGCCTCAAAGCTCCATATCGCTGTGGGTCATGTGGAAGCAGGTTTAAGGTCTTATGATAAGACCATGCCGGAGGAGATAAACAGACAGGTCGCAGATGTGGCTTCGAAGCTTTACTTCGTACCAACGGAAGAAACAGCTTTAAATCTACTTTTTGAGGGTTTAAGCCCCCATGAAATATTCATAACCGGGAACACTATTGTGGACGCGTGTATAAGAAACCTTAAAATTGCAGAAAAAAGTTCAAAAGCATTATCAGACTTGGATTTAGATGGTGATGTCCTTACACTTACAATGCACAGGGCTGAGAACGTTGATGATCCGCAGAGACTTAGAAACATAACAGATGCCCTTCTGGAAATTGGTGATGAACTTGAGGATCTCAAAATAATCTTTCCAGTGCACCCAAGAACAGTCAAAAACCTTAAAAAATATGGAATATATGATAAACTTGAAAGTGCAGCCCACATTCAGATGACCAAGCCTGTAGGTTACCTGGATTTCTTGCTTTTATTATCAAATTCTAAATTCATCATGACAGACTCTGGAGGTCTACAGGAAGAAGCCATCACATTGAATGTGCCGTGTATGACGTTGAGATATAATACAGAAAGGCCTGAAACAGTAACAGCCGGCGGAAACATACTCGTTGGATCTTCAAAGCAGAAAATAGTAGACACTTTGAAACAGATTTCAGGGGATGAAGATCTTTACAAAGGAATGATGGAAGCTCAAAATCCATATGGTGATGGTAAGACTTCCCAAAAGATTTTAGATGTTGTTTTGAAAGCGTTTGATGAGGGTAAACTGGATATAAAATCTCCTGAACATATAATGAGTCATGAAGGTAGAGAACTTCTTGAAATACATGATAACACTACAGTATCTGAATTTGAGGATAATAACAGGGGTTCAACTGTGAGCATTGTTTTTGATGGAAATGTTGATGGAAAAAAAGAAGCTCAGTTCCCGTATCCTGATCTTAATCTAGAAGGTAAAACAGTACTTGTCAATAATTTCAGGGTTAAATAATTCATAACTGGGTAAATTGATGCTTATTGATATTGTTTATCTATTTTTAGCAGAATTTAATAGATTAATTCTGCTTGTTTTATTGCAATATGAATGCAAAATCATATTTATTTGAAGGTTATGAGATGTATAGAGTTATGAAAATTTCATTGAATAAAGATCTATGAACATATTAAGATACGAGAATTTCATAAATTTTAATTTAAGGAGTTATACAAACTTGAAACTACTCATTTTTGAATTTGCAACAGCAGTAGGTGTAGAAGATCCTTCCATAACCACAGAAGGTAGAGCAATGCTCTCAGGACTTTTATCAGATTTTGAGGATATTGTGGCAGATACTAAAGATTATTCTGTGGATTATTTAATTTCTGAGAACCTAAAAATTAAAAACAATGGACAAGGTAGACCTGTAAACATCCAGGAAGATTTAGAAAACTGGTTAAGCAAGAATATCCAAAAATACGATGCTTGCTTACTTATAGCGCCGGAAGAAGACCTTATTCTTTATAATCTCACCAAAACAATAGAAGATAAAGGTGTTAAAGTTATAGGGTCAAGTTCTGAGGCTGTAATGATGTGTACGGACAAATCTAAAATGTACAACGTTTTGAAAGATAACAAATCAATTAGCCGATACCTTATACCCACTGAAAAAGTCTTTTTCGAAGATATAAATAACTATGGTGAGAAATATTGGACAATTTCTAATTCAAAAAAAGTTAAAGGTATAAAGAAGGTTGTAAAACCTGCAGATGGTGTTTCATGCGCGGGAGTGCGAGTTGTAGGGTCCTTAACCCAATTTAAAAAAGCTTCTTTGGATATAAAACCCCTGACCAAACTTCCATATTTCCTAATTCAAGACTACATTGAAGGGGTAACCTCAAGCGTTAGTCTGTTAGTTAATGGTAAAACTGCACTTCCTCTAAGTTTAAATTTCCAGAACGTTGATTTAAAAGATGGTAAAATAGATTATAATGGCGGTTATGTTCCACTTGAACATGAACTCTCGAAAAGGGCAAAAGAAGTGGCAAAAGAAGCTGTGGAATCCATTGATGGTTTGAAGGGTTACGTTGGTGTTGACATGATCCTGGGGGATGATGTAAACATTGTTGAAATAAATTCAAGGCTAACAACACCGTATGTGGCTTTAAGAAACATTTTAAACTTCAACCTTGGTAAAGCCATTGTAGATTCAGTTAACGAAAAATTGCCTTCTGAAGTTTTTATAAACGGCAAAGTAGAATTTAAAAAAGAATTTAACAATTTAAATATTATAAAAGTGGTAAAATGAAAGATACAGTTAAAATCGTAGGATTCGACATTGGAGGAGCAAATACAGACCTTGCAATCATTGATTTTGATAGATCTGGTAATATAGAAAATATAGAAACAGATTTTGAATATCTACCCATGTGGATGAAAAAAGACGAGCTTTCAATGGCTCTTTTGGATCTTTTAGGTTCATATGCTAACGATATTGATGCTGTGGGAATATCCATGACAGCAGAGCTTGTAGATGCATACAAAACCAAAAAAGAAGGGGTAATGGATGTTGCAAAAAAATCAAAAGACACATTTGATGTTCCAGTAGGTTTTGTGGGGCTCGACGGAATTGTTGATTTCAATAAGCTTAAAGAAGATCCATTGAAAGCTGCAGCTGCAAACTGGATTGCAACAGCACCAATAGCAGCAAAAATAGAGTCAAATTGTATAATGATAGATACTGGAAGCACAACCACAGATATCATCCCTATAAAAAATGGAAAGGAATGTGCAAAGGGAATATCAGACCTTGAAAGGCTTAAAACAGGTGAACTAATTTACAGCGGTACTTTGAGAACAAATGTGGCAACTATTGTGGATAAAGTGCCATTGGATGACGTTTGGATTCGAGTGGCTTCAGAACTATTTGCAATCACAGCAGACGTCCATACAGTGAGGGGTAATATAAAAAAAGAGGATTACAGCTGCAACACTCCTGATGGTGCTGGTAAATCTGTTGACGAATGCATGAGAAGACTTTCAAGGGTTATATGTGGTGATATGGATGTTTTAAGTCCTGGAGATATTGGGGAAATTGCAGCGTTCATACATGAGATGCAGGTTCAAAAGGTTTCTGAAGCTCTTTTAGAGGTTTCGCAGAGGAATCAAATCGATACTGTTGTTACGACAGGCCTTGGAATGGATATAATTGGAAAAATGGCCAGTGAAGTTGCAGGATTAAATTCAGTGGGTATGGATCAAATACTTAAAAAAGATGATTGTGTTGTTGCCCCTGCCGTTGGTACCGCTATTCTAATGGAAGAGTATTTGAGGAAGGTTTAAGTAGAGGCTTTAACTATAAAGAAGGCTTCTTAATTTAATGAAGCCTTAGTTGAGAAGTTTAAACTTTCAAACTTCAATCCAAGAAAAGCGTTAAAAAAAGATAAAAGTATTTATTAAAAGTCATATTAACTGTGATATTGTGAAAGGAAAAAAAATAGCTATAATCAGCGTATGCATTGTTATGGCGGCCGGGGCACTGTTTTTACTGGCGAACATGGAATTAACTAATGCTTCTAACATTGGTTCAGATAGCAGTGGTTACGTTACAAAGGAAGCTTATTCACATTATGGTCAATCTACAACTAAAATAGCCATAGTAACAGGTATGCATCCTCGTGAAAGTGTATCTAAAACAGTTGTGCCAGCTGTTATAAAATCGTATGCACTTACCCACAACGTTGAGATTGTAAATTATCAAGTAAACGTTACTGATGACCCAGAAGACTTTGCGGTAGGCCGTAGCAATGGCCAGGGGCTTGTTGCTAATTACGTAATTCCAGATATTGAAAAATCCAATAATTACAGCCTTGTGATAATCTGTCATGACCATGAATCAGGTTACGGTAATGGTTTTTACATCGCCACACCAACTATGGATACCAAATCCGTAGCGCTGGGGGAAGCTGTCCATAGCTTGCTGCCTCAGTTCAATTATTATCAGAGATCCACAGATGAAGATGCAATAAGCACTTCTATCAACCAGGTTGACGCTCCCATAGCATCCAATGGAATTCCTGTATTTGTATATGAGATCCCAGAGCAGAGTGACTCTCAAGAAGCCAGTGAAATGACTTATAAACTGATTGACACATGTTTTAACGTTATAAAGGCTAATAATTCATAATCAAATAAAATAGTAATTGCAATAATAACTTACTATTCATGAAAATACAAATTTTTTATTAACTTATTTTCCAGTTAATGTTGTTTATTTTTGAGAATAATCTTTTATAATATTGTTTTAGATAGTTTTAATGAAAATAAGAGGTTTTAAATAAAGATAAAATGGATATAATCTCATTGAATAAAATCAAAAAATTCTTCTTTTAAGGATTTTTAAAATTCATTTGTAGTTTTTGATAAAAAACTTTATAAACTTAAAATCTCTATTAAAATAGTCTATATTTTATTTCTAAATTTCTTATTAGAACTAAATTATTAAAAAACAAATAAAATAAGGTAAGTTTGGTTAATACCAAACATCCTTCATTCCAAAAAGATAAGCAAATATGTTGGCGCCGAGATGTAAAAATATACTTATAATAAGTATCAAGATAATCATGTCAACAGGTATTACAACAACGAGTGATGCAAGAATAAGTGCACCAACAACAAAGTCAAGCTGGTCTAAAATAGGTGCGGGTCTCCCACTGCTAATATTAATCCGCCTTTTTATGAAGCTACCACATGCATCACCTATAAGAGCTCCACCACCTAAACAAAGTCCTAACAATATTCCTTGAATAATATTTCCAGATATGAAACCTTGAATCAATCCAATTACAGTCCCGATTAGTGTCCCGACAAGAGTTCCTCTTAAGGTTACTCCGTTTCCGAATATTCTACGGCCATCACGAAACTTATGGTTGAAATCAAGTGGTATTCCACCACCAAAAGTTAAAGCTGAAACGTTGGCAAGGTATGCTGGTAACATAAAGTATATAGCATATACAGATAAATTGAAAACACTGATAACACTTGAGTCCATAGTTTACCTCCGATTTAAAACAAGATTATAATTATGTTATCTATTAAATAAACTATAGTATATAGGTGAGATGATGTTTATAAAGCAAACTAAAAGTCTATGTCCTGAGTGTCTTAAGGTATTGGACGCTGAAGTCTATGAGGATAAAGACAAAATCATGATAAAGAAAGAATGTAAAGAACATGGAAAATTTGAAAATACTTACTGGAGCAGTGACGAGCTTTATGAGATGGTTAAAGAGTACGGTAAAGTGGGTGTGGGGATTGAGAATCCTCAAACGACTGTTGAGGGTGAATGTCCTCAAAATTGTGGATTGTGCTCTGAGCATGAGAGTCATACTGTCCTTGGGCTTATTGATGTTACAAATAGATGTAATATGAAGTGTCCTGTGTGTTTTGCAAATGCTGCAGTTTCGAAAATGTTGTACGAGCCATCTTATGAAGAAATAAGGCAAATGCTCAAAAATTTGAGGAATAATCAGCCTGTTCCAACTCCTGCAATTCAGTACGCTGGTGGGGAGCCAACCATGAGAAAAGATCTGGTTGAACTTGTAAAACTTGCAAAGGAAGAGGGATTTTCACATACGCAGATAGCAACCAATGGTATAAAACTTGCTAAAAACCCGCAGCTTTCTAAAGATCTTAAAGAAGCAGGTCTAAACACTGTTTACCTTCAGTTTGATGGTATTACTGAGGAGCCTTATCTAAAAATAAGGAACAGGAATTTACTCTCGATCAAGTTAGAGGCAATTGAGAACTGTCGTGCAGCTGGACTTGGAATAGTTCTTGTCCCAACACTTTTAAAAGGAATAAATCATGATCAAGTGGGGGATATAATAAAATTTGCAGTTGATAACATTGATATTATAAGGGGCGTGAACTTCCAGCCTGTTTCATTTGCAGGCAGAACTCCTGCTGAAGAGGTAGAGGAGCAGCGTGTTACAATTCCTGATTTTGAAAAGTTTGTGGAGGAACAGACAGATTCCCAGATAAAAGTTGAGGATTTTTACCCTGCTTCATGTGTTACTCCAGTTTCAGAGTTTGTTGAGGCGATGGAAGGTGGAAAACCACAGGTTACCTTCACATGCAACCCTCACTGCGGTACTGCTACCTATGTTTTTGTTGATAACGATGAAATGGTTCCGATTACACAATTTATAGATGTTGATAGATTTTTTGATCTTCTTAATCGTAGTACCAATGATATTAAAAAGGGTGGAATAGTTTCTAAGGCCAAGGTCCTTGCAAGGGCATCAGTTGAACTTCCAAGAACTGTGGATATGTCAAAATCCCCGGAATCTGTGGATATTAAAAGTATAATGGCACAAATATTTAGAGAAAGGTCTTACGCTGCTCTTGGAGAATTCCATCATAACTCACTACTGGTTTCATGTATGCACTTCATGGATCCATGGAACTTTGACCAGGATAGAGTTAGACAGTGTGTTATTCATTATGCAGTGCCTGATGGAAGAATAATACCGTTCTGTTCAATGAACACAATTTACAGAAATGAAATCGAGAAAAAATTCTCAAAACCATTAAACAAAGATTAACGGTCGTTGAATTGATAATAAAAACTCCATCCAGACTACACGTTACATTGATAGACCTGAACGGCGCCTATGGTAGAATAGACGGCGGAGTCGGTATAACACTTGAAAAACCCAACCTAATGCTGGAGGCAAAACCTCAAGGCAATGATATCACAGTCCTTTTCAATGAACCCGAGAAGCTTGGCAACGAACTTGTGGATGATTACACTTTAAAGGTGAAGAAAGCAGCACAAAAAATGATTAAATTTTTAGGTATAAATGAAGGATTTACGTTCCGGGTAGGAACAACGTACCCATCCCACTCTGGACTTGGTTCCGGAACGCAGTTATCTTTAGCTGCAGGTAAACTCATATCTTTAATGAATGATTGTGAATTATCTAATCATGAAATAGCCAAAATCGTTGGAAGAGGAGGTACATCAGGGATAGGTACTGCTGCATTTGATAAGGGAGGTTTCATTGTTGATGGAGGTCATAACACAGATGAAAAACCGGGATTTTTACCTTCATCAGCTTCACCGGCTTCACCACCACCAATAATAGCAAGATATGAATTCCCAACTGACTGGAAGATAGTGCTGGTCATTCCTAATGTGGAACAGGGAGCTTCAGGAAGTAAAGAAGTTAACATATTCCAGAGTTACTGCCCGATACCTGTTGAAGAGGTTGAAAAATTGTCGCATGTTTTACTCATGAAACTCATGCCAGCAGTTGTTGAAGCAGATTTAGACTCATTTGGAAGTGCTATAAATATTATACAAGATGTTGGATTTAAGAAAGTTGAACATAGCCTTCAAAATCCATGTATTAAAGAAATAATGGATAAATTGAGGTCTGCCGGTGCTGCCGGTGTGGGTATGAGCTCATTCGGTCCGACCCTATACGCCGTTACAGATACCAATGTTGAAGATGTATCGCGTGCAGCAAGAGATGCTCTGAAAGATATTGGCGGCGAAATTATTGTTACACAGGCTAAAAATAGTGGGGCAACTCTCCGTGGCTAAAGAATTCTGATGGGTTATATTATGGAAAAGATAGAAGGAAAAGTTTGGAAATTTAGAGACTGCATAGATACCGACGTAATTATACCTGGAAGATACTTAAGGACGTTCAGTCTTGATGACCTTGCATCTCATGTAATGGCAGGTGAAGACCCTAAATTTGCAGAAAAGGTTCAAGAAGGAGATTTAATAGTTGCTGGCTGGAACTTTGGCTGCGGTTCATCCCGTGAACAAGCCCCAGTAGCTCTTAAACATGCAGGAGTTTCTGCAATTGTTGCAAAATCATTTGCAAGGATATTCTACAGAAACGCCATAAACGTGGGGCTTCCAGTAATTATTGCAGATGTTGAAGCTGAAAAGGACGATGTTTTAAGGATAAGCCTTGAGGAAGGTATTATAAAAAACGTTACAACAGGAAAAACCTTCCAGATTCGGCCGTTTAAGAAATTTATGCAAGGAATCCTTGAAGATGGAGGACTTGTCAAACATTACCTGAAAATAAAGGAAAAGGGTTAATCAGTTTTTGGTAAGGGTAAGAAAATACTAATTTGAAATTTTAGAGATTATAGATGCCTGAATAATTTGGAATGGTTAAAGAAACTAATGAAGAATCATTTCTTTTTTCTGTTAACTATTTGGTTATTAGTTAACTCCTTTTTTTGAGGTTGGTGATACGAGATCATAAATCCTATGAGATCGTAATGTATACTAAATTCTCTCAAATTCCTACACAAAAATTCATATTCATCTGAAAATCAATCAGTTCATTAAATTTTACTAATATTTTACTTAAAATAAAATAGTTTCATTCAAATTAAAATTTTAATAAAAATTTTCAAATAATAAATTGGACAAATTAATAGTTACATGAATAATTTAGAATTAATAATAATATGGGATTTAAAGGGATCAGTAATAGTCTGGGGATTTAAGGATTAATAATAATAATCTAAGAATTAATGGTTTTTTAGAATATAACTTAGAATTAAATTTATGAGGAAAATAACATGAAATGTCCTGTATGCAAATGTGGATCTTATAAAATATTGAAATCAAAGGGTAAAACATCAAAAGAACTTCTTTTACAATGTAATGAATGTGGAAACATCTTCAGAGAAACCATAATAGCTGAAAAGCCTGTAGAACGTAGGGTGGTTGTCAGTGAATATGAAAAATCCCATAAAAAATTCATAAAAATCTATCCTGATGAAGTTGTTAGAGTCGAGGATATCCTGGATCTTGACGGACGCCCTGCCCAAGTTTCATCCGTAGAGAATAAAAGAGGAGGAAGGGTTCAGCAAAGTCCAGTAATAGATATAGAAACAATATGGGCATATTACATAGATATACCTGCAAGAGTTGGAATTTCAGTGGATTTCAGTGGCAGAATCCTTTCAAGAAAGGTTGAAGTTGACAGGGAATTTGAATTCACAGTCGGGGATATTGTGAAACTTGAAAATCTCCTTTTCAAAATAAAAGCCATGAAAACACTTGAAAGAAAGATGAGAAAGGGCTTTGCAAAGGCATGGGTAATAAAAAGGGTATACGGAATACCAATTGAAGAGAAGATACGTTACAATTATGATTTAACTTCTAAGATGATTGGATATGACGAGGAATATGAAGAAAGATAGGAAAGATCTCGTAGAGAGACTCTCAGATCAGGGTTACATAAAAACAGATAGAGTCAGGAAGGCTATGTTAGAAGTTCCGAGAGAGGAATTTTTACCTCCTGAAAGCAGGCCCTATGCTTACATAGACCAGCCTTTACCCATAGGACATGGTCAGACCATATCTGCACCTCATATGGTGGCAATAATATGCGAACAACTTGAACTTACCGAAGGCATGAAGGTTTTAGAAATAGGAACAGGTTATGGATACAATGCAGCTGTTGTTGCAGAATGTATAGGTCCTGAAGGGCATTTATACACCATTGAACGGGTAGGATCCCTTGCTGAAAAAGCAAAGGATAACCTTAAAAAAACAGGTTCTGATAATGTTACAGTTATAATAGGCGATGGAACGTTAGGATATCCTGATAAAGTTCCATACGATAGGATTTATGGTACAGCAAGCGCCCCCAAGGTACCTGAAACCCTGAAAAAACAGCTTAAAATTGGTGGAAGACTTTTAATACCAGTTGGTTTGGATGATTTTTTTCAGGAGCTTGTGTGTGTTGTGAGGGTAGCGGAAGAGGAATATAAATCTCAAAAGCTCGGTGGGGTAAGGTTTGTGCCAATGATCGGTGAACATGGATGGTCTGAAAGGTGAAATTAAAGACTTATAATTATCTATAAAAGAATGTTGATTGATTATTTTTCTAACTAATTTATATCTATAAAAGAATAATTAGAATATATCAATTAAATGTAAAAACGTATTTTGTTTTAAATTAAAGTTATATTAAATCCTTATTAAGAAAGTATCATCTGCTTTTTAAGTCTTTTATAATGTTTAAATAAACCATTAAAATATTAAAACTAAAATTATTTTAATCTAATAACTAAGATTATTCAATCTAACAAATAAATTCAACTAACAAAAAAAACTGGAAGATAACTAAATGAACATCTACATCGAAACATTCGGCTGCACATTCAACCAAGCAGATTCACAGATAATGGCAGGCCTCCTCAAGGAAAATCAGGAAAAAATCGTATCAAAACCCGAGGATGCTGATGTTATAATCATAAACACGTGCTACGTGAAACATCCAACAGAACAAAAAGCCATAAATAGAATTCACAAGGTGCAAAAACAATTTCCTGACAAAAAGCTCATAATATCTGGGTGCATGGTTGAAATAGACAAAAAAAAGCTCCAAAAAGCTGCACCCAATGCAAGCTGGATAGGACCCCACAAAGTAACATCAACTCCTGAAATCGTGAAATCAGTTTTCAACGGAGAAAATGTTAGAAGCATAGGTTACGGTACAGATTGCAAGGTTTGCCTTCCAAAAATACGTTCAAACCCGTTTATACATATAGTGCAGATATGTGAAGGATGCAATGGTGATTGCAGTTATTGCTGCACCCGATTTGCACGTGGAAGCCTTCAAAGTTATCCAACTGAACTTATAAAGCGTGAAGTAGAAGAAGCAGTAGCTGAGGGATGTGTTGAGATCCAGATTACAGCCCAGGATACAGCAGCTTATGGTAAAGATACAGGTACTTCTTTATCTAAACTTATAAATGAAATAACAACTATTGAAGGTGATTTTAAGATCAGGGTCGGCATGATGCACCCTAAAAGCATTATGGATGATGTTGATGGCATAATAAAAGCTTTCAAAAACGAAAAAGTTTACAAATTCTTGCACATCCCAATTCAAAGTGGTAACGACGATGTTTTAAGGGACATGAATCGGGGACATACCGTGGCAGATTTTAAGGATGTTGTCTCAAAATTCAAAGAGAACATACCAGAGATGTCCATTTCAACGGATGTGATTGTTGGTTATCCAACAGAGGATGAAGATGCATTTAAAGACACATTAAACCTGGTTGCAGATATAAGACCTGATTTTATCAACATCTCCAAGTACGGACACAGACCAGGCACAAGATCATCCCTCATGGAAGAGATAAGCCATGAATCAATGAAAAAACGCTCTAAATCTTTGAATGATCTGAAAACAGCGATAAGCTATGAGAACAATCTTAAAATGTTAGGCTCAACCCAGAATGTGGTTATAACCGGAAAAGGAAGTAAAGGTGGCTACATAAGTAGAGCA
Organism: Methanobacterium paludis; assembly: GCF_000214725.1. NCBI lineage: Archaea > Methanobacteriati > Methanobacteriota > Methanobacteria > Methanobacteriales > Methanobacteriaceae > Methanobacterium > Methanobacterium paludis. The sequence goes on from NC_015574.1 coordinate 736,370, forward strand.
AACTCATATAAACAGGTTATTGTTGAAAATGCTGTTATTGGTAGTTTTAGTGAAGCTAAAATAATCGATGCGAAAAGCACTTATCTTATGGGGAATCTTATACATTAATCTAAATAAGAGAATCTGAAAAGTATAGAAAATAGTTATTCTAAGTTTACTTAAATCTATAAAAAAAACTATAAAATTTGATTTAAACTTTCAACGGTATATCTTACAGATGGGCTGTACACAATGAGAAAGTTTTTAGTTACATAGACAAATCAAATAAATAAATGGTCTTTTAATAAAATACGGGAAAAGTGATTTTGGTGTCATACCTGGTATGTGAAAAATGCGGTAAATACTACGAACTCAACGAGGGAAAAGCTTCATTCGATTTTACAAAATGTGAAGAGTGTGGCGGTAGATTAAGATATGCTGAATCTTTAAATGAAATTTCGGCTGTGAAACCTTTAAGTGAAAAACCTCCAGTACTGGGGCCTTTAAAGAAGAAGTGTCATAATTGTGGAAATGAAAACCCTAATGGTGCTATTTTCTGTTTGGAGTGTGGAGAAGAATTAAATGTTGTAAACTCTTCTTCAACAGCTGAGAACTATAACTCCCAAAGAACTGGAAATACAAATGAAAATGTAAATGGGGTAAGTTTAATAGGGATCTGTTTTGGATTCGGATTTTTAATTTTATCAATGTTATTTGGATTTTTAGCATTGTTTGGGAGCAAATTGGTTGGGGTCAATATTTCACAAAATCCTTCAGAAATTTCTAATAATCTATTAATGAGCTCTCATAGTCTTTTGATAGGTTTTATGGTGATTGTAGTAGTTGTAACAATAATTTCAGGTTTGTTAGCTGCTTATATAAGTGGGAGCAAAGATTATAAATATGGAATTTTAAATGGCGGTCTTGTAGGGGTTGTTCTGGGCGTTTTAATGGGAGTTGCAAGCGGAGTAGCTGCGTTCCTAAGTGTAACCACAGTTTTTGGATTACTTGCAGTGTTAGGAGGAATTCTTGGAACACTCTTAAGGAGACATAATTAGATAAATCGCGATTAGTTGACATATTTTTTTTATTTAGGTCAATTTTATGAATGGAATCATTTAATAAGATTCTATTGATAAATTGATGCTAATTGTAATTGATTCTAATGGATGCATTTGATTTCATTGATATAAACTATTTAAAACGAGTTTTATCTTTAAATGGGTTTTATTAAACTTAATATGGCTTAAAATAGGTTATTTTTGATTTTATCATTTATCTCTTTTTTTATAGATAAATTTTTTGTTTTTAACGTAATGACAAATAATAAAACATGCTTTAACTGATACTAAGATAGTGATTTTATGCCCTATCTGATCTGTGAAAGTTGTGGTGGATACTACGAATTGATGGAAGATGAATCTCCAGAAGACTTTGATAACTGCCAGTGCGGTGGAAATTTAAGACTTGTAGACTCTATCAATGAAATTGAAGACAAAATTGAAGACCCTGAAAAACAGCATCTCATATGTCCCCACTGTGGAAACAAAGAATATCAAGGTATATTTTGTTCTAAATGCGGTGGAAAGTTAATTACTTTAAAAAATGATGTTCTTGACTCGGAACATAAAACCGAAGTTGAAAAACTTTCAGAAAATGCTAAAAATTTTACTGAAATTGATCTTGATTTTCCCGGAGAAACAAAGGGACTATTTGAAAGGATAAAATTGGTTGCTGTTGCTGGGGGGATCGGCTTTTTCATAATAGCTGCTATAGTCTCTACAGTAATATTTTTGATATTATCCCCTTCTAACTTCTCTTTCGGATTTTTAGTTTATATAGTGATATTCTCCATTTTAATGATCATTTCCGGAGCTATAACTGCTTACATCAGTAAAAGTAATGACTATCCTGATGGGGCTGTAAATGGTTTAACTGTTGGGGTAATTGTTGGAAGTATAACAGGAATTTTAACATTTAGTGTTCTCTATCTATTGGGCAATGCAGTTTTATATGCAGTTTTTGGAGCTCTTGGCGGAATAATTTGCATCTGGTTCAAAAATAATTCTAAACAAAGAGAAAAACAGTGATTTTATTGCAGCGTCCTGTCTGTTAAAATGTGGTGAATTTAATATAAGAATCTATTTTGCTTTTTTTTAACTTTTCTTTTAAAAATAGTAAAAATGTAAGTATATTTATTCTGTTTAATCAACATAATCTCCGAATTGATCATGGCCTTGTTTTCTTGTTGATCATTCAAAAATGAATAACAGAATCTCATAAAATATTTAATATAAAATAAAAATTTAAAAAATTAGATTTGTTGAGTGCCGTGGGCCGGACTTGAACCAGCGACATCCAGATCTTCAGTCTGGCGTTCTCCCAACTGAACTACCACGGCAAATGGGCCGGAGGAGATTCGAACTCCTGATCACCTCCGTGTCAGGGAGGTATCATACCCCTAGACCACCGGCCCATAAAAGGGTCTATCTTGGTTATAGTTTTATTCCTATATAACCTTTTCCACTACTTTGCTAGAAATACCTATAAAATCATCTTATTCTTCTTAATATTTATGAAAAAAACACAATTATGTGATAAAACCCCCCATATTCTTAAGTTTTAAAAAAATACTACTTTATCCTATTGTTTCCATTTTCTAAGCATCAAATTGTGGAATAAATTCATAAAATTTTAGTATTTAATGATTAATCAGTTACTTCTAATTAAAATGTTTTAACAGTACTAATTTCTTAATAAATTTTATATGTTTATTTTTACAGAATAATAAACATTGTAAATCAATAACTAACCTGGAGGGGTTGTAATGGATATTGGGGATCCTATTAAAACAACAGTTGAAGAAATTCGGAAAGTCTTGAATATTGAGAATGTGATAGGTGAAGTAATAGAAACTGATGATAAAGTGCTTATACCCGTAACCAAAATGGGAATGGGATTTGGAGCCGGAAGTGGTGAAGGTAAAGCTCCTCAAGGCAATGCTGGTGGGGGCGCTGCTGCTGCAGCTGGAGCTGCTGGAATAGAACCCGTAGCCATGGTAGTTATATTTAAGGGTGTAAAAGGTATAGAAGGTGTTAAAGTACTGTCTTTAAAATCACCAGACGCACTTGCAAGAGTTGTAAGTGAAGTAGGCACAGCAGCTGTGGAAATCATGAGTCAGGGTGCTAAAATGATGAAGGAAAAGCACCAGGGAATGAAACATAAAGGCCACATGAAATGGGAATCTGAAAAATCTAAAGAACCAGAAGCTGAAGAAAAGAAAGTTTAATCTAAAATCAAAAAAAGAGCCGATCTTAATTGTTTTACACAATACTAGCCGCCATAATAATTGTTATAATTTTGATTTTAACACTTATTCTGGTGGTTCCATTCCATATTTCTATTTATTTCCAAAAAAAATCTTTGAAAATAAAAGGAAATGTTAGTGTAAGTTGGATGAAACTAAGGATCTTCAAAAAGGATTGGCCTGAAAAAAAAGAGGATGAAAAATTAGTTGATAAAGAAGAACCTGAAAAGAAAAAAACTAAATTTAATGTAAGAAAACTTTTAAAAACATTAAATCTATTTTTAGAAGCTCTACCACATCTTGAACGCATAATATATGCATTTTTTAGATCCACGTACTTTGAAAAATTCTCACTAAATCTTAAACTGGGATTTTACAGCCCCACAGACACAGCAAAAGTAGCGGGCTATTTCTGGAGCATTGGATCCGTTGTGAATGTAATTCCAAATATTTATTTAACTTTCGTTCCAGACTTTCAAGAGGAAATAATTGATGGAAATGGCGAATTTGAATTCAAATTAAGACTTTTCTACATTGCAGCAGAATCAATAAGAGCACTTACTAAAAAACCTGTAAGGACATTTATCAAAGAACTCAGAACTTTAAATAAATAGGAGGTCCTATTTTGGCTTATAATTCAAAGGAAAATTCAAAGGGATTTTCAAAAACTGAAAAATTGACAAAAAAAGAAATATTCGCGGGAAACGCTTTGAAAGTAGGAGATAGAGTTATAACTCCCATAGTTCAGGTTTTCACATTTGAAAAGGGAAAAGTATGGTCAGAGTGGATGGAACCTGTTGCAATGGCCGTAATTGAGAGAAATGAAAAATATATTGTTATGCTCACGGATCCTGAAAACTATGAGGATGATTTCTCAGATTTAGAGTTGGAATTAGAATCAATTTTAAATTCTATTTATAGTTAAGAACGTAATTTATTAGACATATGGAACCAAATTAAACTTATCAAACAATATATCAAGATATTGCCTTTAATTATCTTAAAACTCTATTTTAGCTTTGGTTTACTGGGTGATTATTGTAAAATTTTTGGTACTTAACTATAAATCTGAACGATTATATTAAAAATAAGATAATACAATTATGCTACCTAATAATGGTTGGTGACTTGTCATTGAAAACATCGTGCAGATATACTGGAATAGTAATAGGAGTTTTGGTCCTTGTAATCTTAATCTCCGGATGCATGTATGGTGATGAAACTAATCTAGGTAATAACACCAGCCATATAAAAACATATTCAGCATATAACATTAATTTTAATTATTCTAGTAACTGGTATGCATATAATGCCACTACAGGAAGTAATAATGTTGTACCTGGGGATTTACCCTTAGGAGGTGATGTTTTTACTTCTAATACAAATCGGAGCAATAATAACGATATGATTTTTGTTGTTTCTAAAGACGATTTTACAGTATTTGATGTTCAAATAATACCTACTGGTGACCTGTCCGAGCAAGAAGGAATCAAGCTAATTAAAAATAGTATGATTCCTGATGATTGGAATAAACTCTCTAATGGAACACTGACAATAGATGGTAAAACAGCTTATGAGGACATATATACAGCTCATGATCAAAGTTACAATGAACAAATGAGATATGAAGTGATATACCTCATTAAAAATGGAAAAACATACTATATTAATATGCAAGCTCCTGATAAAGAATTTGATAAAGAAAAATCAAACTTCAATATCATTATCAACAGTTTCAAGGTACAATAAACCATTTTTAGATTCAATGATCAAAAAAAGTCTGAAAATCGTTTCTAAAATAATATCAAATAATTAATGTGCCTGAAATTAACAATCATAATCATTTTAGCTGCTATAATATGCTAATAATTATTATGTATTATGTGGTTCTACATATTTCTATACTTGAAAACAACAATTTTTCCACTAATAATAGTCCTGAAAAGCTAAATAATAGTTCGCAAATGAATAATGTAAATAGAAAAAGGAACGTAAAAAAAAGCTTTAATTTAAAAAAATTAAGAAATTATAATTTATTTTAAAACATACTCCCCTTATAATGTTGTATATAACACAGACCGCTTTATAATGCCTGCATATAACGACGTCTAAAAAGGGTTTATCTACAATTTTAATCTACCTTGAAGAAATGTTCTTTAGCAGCTCCGCAGACAGAACATTTATCCGGTGCTTCACCTTCAACAGTGTTACCACAGAATTCGCAGACGTAGTAATCAACTTCTCTGTTTCTACCAATGTTTTCAAGGGCATTCTGGTACAAACCTGCATGAATTTCTTCAACCTGGTTTGCAACGTCAAAAGTCCAAACAGCTTTTTGGTTGCCCTCAGTTTTTGCTTCTTCTATGAAACCTGGATACATGCTTTCAAATTCTTCTTTTTCACCGGCTATGCCTTCTTCAAGGTTTTCTTCGGTACTGTTTATTCCTTCCATTACTTCGAGGTGGTTGTGAGCGTGGACAGTCTCAGCTGCGGCTGCGGCTCTGAAGAGTTTTGCAATCTGTTTAAATCCTTCCTCATCAGCTTTTTTAGCAAAAGCCAAATATTTTCTGTTTGCCTGTGATTCACCTGCAAATGCTTCCTTTAAATTATCTTTACTACTCATATAACTACCTCCGTTAATAATTCCAAATTCCACATGTAATCATATTTACAACCCTCTTATTAAATTTTTAATATGATTTACCATGATTTTACAGAATTATAAAAAAAATACCTAAAGTAACATGTTCTTATACAAAAGGGGATGATCTCATACAAGTATAGTTGATCTTTTCAACAAATGTAAGGTGATCTTTTCATACACAAATTAAGATGATCTTCAACCAGATTTTTCTAAAAAAGTAATAATTTTAAAGAGACAATTAATATTAAAACAGATACTGGAGTTAAAAAAATAAGCTAAAAAAGTCTAAGACTTTGATCAATTGATTAAAATAAAATGTAAATAAAAAAGAAGAAAAATTAGGCTGTTTTAACAGCCATTTCTATGTCATCAGCTTTGACAGTTTTCCTTCCAGCGTGTTTTGCAAGTTCAACAGCTTTCTTAGCTATTTCTTCACCTTGTTCTTCAAGGGATTTAGCTAAAGCCTCTTTTGCATCATCACTTATTCTTTGAGCACCAGCGTTTTTAATGATCCGTCCTACTGGAGCAATTGGTAATTCAGCCATAATTTCACCTCCTATTTTACGTAGGGATAATTAATATTTATATTTATCGGTTTTTATAGGATTTTTAGCCATGTCATATGGCATACTGTTCCATTAATTGAGATAGTTGTCTAACCGAAACTTTTAATCTTAGAAACTGGAATATAAATTTTTATGTTTGAGCAGTTTAACATTGACCCACAGATAGAAGAGATACTAAATAAGGCCATTAAAACCAGAATATCACAAGATGAAGCACTAAAACTCATGGAAACAACAGGAAGAGAACTCCAAGCACTTTTAATGGCTGCAGATGCTAGGCGTGAGGAGATTGTGGGAGACAATGTTACCTACATCCGCAACTGGAACATAAACTTCACCAATATCTGTACAGGAACCTGTGGATTCTGTGCCTTCAAGAAAAACTCCGGAGATGAAGGTGCATACTTCTTAAGCATTGATGAAGTAGTTAGAAGGGCTAAAAAAGCATGGGATCAGGGAGCCACTGAAGTATGTATACAGGGAGGACTTCACCCGGATATTGATGCATATTTTTACGAGGAATTACTTCTAAAAATCAGAGAGGAGCTTCCAGACATTTACATACATGCATTTTCCCCCATGGAGATATACTGCGGGGCAAAAAAAGCTGATATGTCTTTTAAAGAAGAACTTAAGATGCTTAAAGAGGCAGGGCTCAATTCAATCCCTGGAAATGCTGCAGAGATCTTAAACGATGATGTGAGAAAAGTTCTCTGTCCATCAAAACTCAAAACAGCAGAGTGGATTGAAGTTGTGGAAACTGCCCACAAAACAGGCGTACCAACAACATGCACAATGATGTACGGTCATATTGAACAGTTAAAACATAGGGTGGAACATCTGGATATTTTGAGGGGTATCCAGGAGAGAACTGGCGGATTTACAGAGTTCGTGCCACTTACATTTATGCACACACTGACCCCAATTTACAAAACTGGAATTTCAAGTCCGGGATCAACTGGTATAGAGGATCTTAAAGTCTACGCAGTTTCAAGGCTCATGTTCGGAGATCTTTTAGAGAACATCCAGGTCTCATGGGTCAAACTGGGATTCAAATTTGCACAGTACTGTCTCATGGCAGGTGCAAATGATATGGGCGGAACACTTGGAGAGGAGAACATATCAAAATCAGCAGGGGCAAAATATGGAGTTTACACATCTCCAGAAGATTTTAAAAGAGTAATAAGGAACCTTGGAAGGACTCCTGCAGAGAGGAACACTCTTTACACGGATATAAAACAAGTATGATGGAATTTTAATTTTCAAAACTCGGGTAAACATGATTTCAAGACTTCATGAGTTTATTGCTGGATTCCAAATCAAATAAAATTTTAATTTAAACAAAAAAAAGAGATTTAAAAGAGATTTAAAAATCTATAATTTTTTTATAACTATTTTATCCCCATCTTCAACCTTGCTGAAGAGTTCCAGGTTCTCTGTAATTCTACCAAAGTTGTTCACATCAGACACAGGCTGAGATTTTCCATAAAATACGCAGAAAGCTGGGCCCGGTGGCCAGTAGGATAAATCACCCTTTTGAGTTTTGGGAGATGGATTTTCATACTCCAACTGAAGCGGCATGTCGAAATAAACTTCTTCAAGCCAACTAATTGCATCAGCGCTGACGGGTAAACTTTCATAGATCTTTTTTGCAGTTTCAGGGTTTCTCTCATCCAGAACTGCCACAGCTTTTCCTTTTCCAACTATCTCTATTTCTATATCCATTCATGTCCCTCTACTTGTAACATTTACGTAATTTTAACTTAACTGTAATTTATTAGTCAAAACCATTTATTTTCAATGATGATTTGCTAGAACATTGTTTTTACTATGAAGCATCAGTTCATTTAATTAGTATAATTTAACGTTGCATTTTTAGAAGTTCCTCCATTATCTGGGGACCGGTTGAAGTACCTATTTTTGATGCTCCAGCTTCTATCATTGCGAGGGCTGTTTTAAGGTCCCTAATCCCTCCTGATGCTTTAATTTCCATTTCAGTGCCGATGGTATTTTTTATCAGTTCCACGTCTTCGACATTTGCACCCGGATACCCAATGCCTGTGGATGTTTTAATAAAATCTGCCCCTGCTTTATCTGCCAGAATACATGCTCTGATCTTTTCTTCTGTGTTTAAAAGAGCAGTTTCAAGTATCACCTTAACAATGCTTTCCTCTGAAAATTCCACAACCCCTCCAATGTCCCTTATTACAAATCCATTTTTTCCAGATTTGAGCGCTCCAATATTTAAAACCATATCTATTTCAGATGCTCCATCTTCAACGGCTTGCTGTGCTTCAAAAGCTTTCGTTTCAGGCTTGTTTGTACCAAAGGGGAATCCAACCACGGCGCAGATGTCAACATCAGAGCCAGTTAAAAATTCCAGTGCAAGGGACACATTTGTGGGGGTTACACAGGCACAGGAAAAATCATACCTTGCTGCCTCATCACAAAGCCTTTTTATATCATCTTTACTGGCATCTGGTTTCACATTGGTATGATCTATCATTTTTGCAAGTTTTTCAGGGGATATCAAACACATCAACTCCTTTTTTGGGTTTAATTGGGTTTAATGTATTAAAACGATTTACTTTAATATTAAGGGTTAAATATTAAATACTTTCCCTTAATTTTTGTATTTCAATTGAATTTCAATAATTCTGTTGATTCTGGATGAAACTGAATTCAATTATGAATTAATCAATTCGAATTTTAATTAAATCCTCTTTGACATGTAGGGACCCTCTCTGCTGTATCCAAATTTTTTATAGTAATTTCGAGCCCCAATACCACTTATCACAAGCAATTTGTTCTTATCATATTCTTCGGAAGCTATTTTCTCGGCTTCAGCTAGAAGCTGCTCACCGTAGCCCATGTGCTGCCATATTTCGGCCTGTTTTTTATCTCCTATCTTGGCCATTGGCCCGTAAACGTGCAGTTCCCTCAAGAGGGCTGTTTTACTGTCAACTTCTTTTCTGTGGGCCTTCGCTGACGGCATTCTCAGCCTTAAAAATCCGATGAGAACGTCTGATTTCACATCTTCAAATGAAAGAAATATCTCTCGTCCTTCGCCTGCATCGTATTCTTCACGAAGGAGTTTTATATCATCAAAATTGGTGTTCACACCCTCCGCGGCCCTATGCCCAACTTCTCTGCATCTTATACACTTGCAGTTAGCTCCATGTTCTGTGAGTTTATTGTAAACGAGCTCACCGAGGTTGGATTTTTTAACACCCGCTTCTATGAGGGGTGATGGTATGTCCCTTTGAATCCTCATGGTCCGAACCCATTTGGGCAGGATCTTCTTGACTTCAACTATGAGGTCCACAGCTTCCTCAGTTGTGTAAGGAATGTACTCACCCTTCTGCCACATTTCATGGATCTTAGAGCCTTCAGTCACAAGGCAGGGGTATATCTTCAGCATGTCGGGTTTGAATCTGGAATCACTGAACACTCTTTTGAATATCCTCATATCCCTATCAAAATCTGAAAATAGTCCGGGCATGAGGTGCATTGCAACTTTGATACCCGAATCCCTGAGTATCCTTGTAGATTCAACCACATCCTCGATGGTGTGCCCGCGTTCTATACGTTTGTATATGAAGTTGTAAATGGTTTGAACACCTAACTCCACTCTTGTAACACCCATGTTAAGCATACGGTCAACATCAGGAATTTTACAGTAATCTGGTCTGGTTTCAAAGGTCATTCCAACGCAGCGTACAGGGGACTTTTCATTGGTTCTTTGAACATCCTCAAGGTAAACAAAATCCTGTGGAACATCCATGTGGGTGTCTGATTTGATTTTAATACTTTCTTCAGGATTTTTTATCCCAAAATCGTTCATCGCTTCCAGACATTTACTTATAAACCATTCCTGGTAACAGAGGAAGTACGATGGGAATGTTCCTCCCATCACTATGAGTTCAACCTTGTCCAGTGGGTGGCCTATACTTTCAAGTTGTAAAAGACGGTTGTAGGTTTGTTTGTACGGATGGAAATCGAACATACGGGCCCGAAGTGCCGCCGGCTCTTCTCCTGTATAACTTGGAGGTGCATTCTTGCTTTCAGGGCAGTATAAACATCTTCCATGGGGACATTTATGGGGTTTGCACATCACAGCAACCACAGCAACCCCTGAGATTGTTCTTGTTGGTTTCTTCTGTACAACCGGTGCTATCATTCGCCTTTCTTCTAGAGTGGCAGTCCGAAGTATCATGGAATTGCTCATGAACTTCTCAAGCTGGAACTCTCTACAGGCTTTGAGCTTGGCCTTTTCAAGGTCACTTTTTGTTTTAATATTTCCTTCAAGGATTTCGTTGATTATGAGTCTGCAAGCCTCTTCCATGACAGATTTTCTCCCTGTTAATCTTTAATTCTAATTTTAAATTAAATTTTAATCTTATTTCTAATTTCTTTAATCTATAATTTATTTATTTTTAAATTTATGTGGGAAATAAAAATTAGTAATTTCTCTTAATTATTCTATGATTAAATTTAATCTGGGTTGATTTAATTATTCTGATTAATAAAATGAAACGAACGAGCTTATTAAAAATTGGTTAAGATCTGAAAAATTTATTGAATTTGTTTATCGTGATAAATACAAAAATTCAACCTTAAAAACTCAATGAAATTATCTACTTTTAATCTGGATTTATGAAAGTTTAAGGTTCAATACTTCTAGAGACTTCATTATATCTGTTTTTGAAACGATTCCAACCAGTTTTCCCTCTTCAACAACTGGTAATCTTCCAATATCATTTTTACTGAGCTTTTTAAGGGCATCAAACACTTCTTCTCTTGGGCTGGATACTATAAGTTTTTTTGTCATTATATCCTTAACAGAGGACCCTCTCAGTTCTTCAGGCACCTTTGAAACATCGTGGAAGGTTACAATTCCCACAAGGTTTTCGTTGTCTTTTACAGGATATCCCATGTGCTTTTTCTGAAACATGGTGTTTAATGTATCCTGAACACTGGTTTCAGGGCTTAGTGTCTTCACGTCCTTTGTCATGATATCTTTGACAAGCACCCCCTCGAGTAACGTTGATATGAGGATAGATTTGTACTCTTGCTCCGCTCCAATGTAGATAAACACTGCGATCAATATCAAAAAAACGTTTAGGATGAGGATTCCCAAAATGGCCATTACAAATGCAAGCTGTTTTCCAACGGTTGCTGCAACTCGGGTTGCCTTAACGTAGTTCATCCTTCCTGCAAGATATGCTCTTAAAACACGTCCACCATCCATTGGAAATGCTGGAAGCAGGTTGAATGCTCCTAAAATCAGGTTCAATAATGAAAAGTAGTAGATAGTCTCTGTAAGATCGTTAGGGATGAAAGAACCGATTGACAGGACTACAGCATAACCAACAAATGCTATTAAGAAGTTTACTGCGGGTCCTGCCACAGCTATCCTAAGTTCCTGACCTGGATCCGAGGGTATCTCCTCCATGGTTGAAACTCCACCAATCGGGAGGAGAACTATGCTTGTAATAGTAACCCCGTACTTCTGGGCAACATAGGAATGACTCAATTCATGTATAATCACAGTTACAAAAAGTAATGTTATTAAAACAGCTATCAAGAGGTTCAAACCAGGTATGAGATTTAAAAAGGCAACTATGTAAATAATTAGCATCAGAAGTAGGAAAGATATATGGAGTTCCACTGGTATTCCAAAAACTGTGAAGATTTTTAGGGAGTATCTCACGTCATCACCATTGGTAATAATATGTTTTCATGGGCATAAATAATATATTTTTTGAGAAATTCAGGGTATCAAAGCTTTTTAGGTTTAAATAATGGTTCAACGTTGATAATACAGTAATTAAACATACAAACCATGATAATTGGTAAAAAATATATAGTTCTAAAAACAGACCTAAAAAATAGGTGGTCCCATGAAAGTGAGTGAATTTCTAGGCACAAGAGTTTTGGATAAAAACGGATTTGAAATTGGTAAAGTGGTAGACATGTTTGTAGAACCAAAAAAGGGTGTTATAAACAACATAGTTATATCCACTGGCGAGTTTGGACTTAGAAGAAAGGATCTGGAAATAACTACAGATGACATAGAAGGTATGGGGGACTATGTCATATTAAACATTGAAAAAGCCGAAGTAGAAGAAAGGGTTGAAGAAGCTGAAGAAAAAACTGAGAAACCGCGGGTAAAACTTGAAAAATCCGATTAAATTGTATGGATTTCATGTTTATACAACTTTCCAGTTTTTATAAATTGGAATGATTGGATTAATTAAACGATTGGATTAATTAAAAAAAATCCTAAAATAAATAAACATGAACGGGGGTTTAAAATGGAAGTCGCAGATGCACGTGGAAAAATAATCTTCAAAGGGGCTCACGTTAGATACACAGGCACAGGCAGTGCTGGTGAGGTTACAGACATCAAATCAAATGATGATGGATCATGGGCAAAGATAGACACAACAGATCTCTGGTATAAAAGCCAGTTCATAGAACTCATAGAAGAAGACCAGTACAAGAAATTAAAAGTCAAAGAAGTCCCTGAAATTGAAGAAGACGTTGATGAGAAAGAAAAAATCCATGGAAAGGTCAATAAAAGTAGGAAGAAAAAAATAGGCGAAGGCGTGGATATGAGCTCGGAACTGTGCGATGGTGGGGGCTGAACCTTACCATACAGTTTTTTTTATTTTAATAAAGATTTCACTAGTTTTTAATAGGAATTAAAATTAATAGAGATTTAATTAGTTTTAAGAATGTATAATTAAGTCGTATATTCTTACAGGCCAGATATTATGTTGTTATTTTGAGTAAGAAGATTAGAGAACTAGTATAATATAATTAAAATATATTTTCTCTTTTTTTAAGTATTAGTCATGCAAAAGATTCTCAATTATTAATTATTTACTAATTTCTGTCATAATTTTAATCTAAAAAAAGAAAATTGGATTTTGTTTTTATGTTGTGGTTGTTGTGAATCGGGTTACGTAACTTGCTACGTTGTTACCGGCCAGGTCTGTTACACTGCCTGTGTGGATGAGTAGGCTGTAATGTGTTCTTTTACTCAAGGCGCTGGTTGGTGTTATGGTTAACACATTGCCATTGGTGGTTGAGTTGATAGTTACAGATGTGCCGTTACTGGCTACAAGCTCTATCCAACCTGTACCTTTTGTGATTGCTTCGTTGAAGGTGACTTCGATCACCTTATTTGTTGCAATGTTGGCTGCGTTGTTTGTTGGGTTTACTGTTTTCACAGTAGGTGCAATGGTGTCCACAGTGAAGCGGGATACATAACCGGCCACATTGTTACCTGCTAAGTCTGTTACACTGCCTGTGTGGATAAGCACATTGTATTTAACTCCGTGAGTTAAAGTGCTGTTAGCTTTTATGGTTAACACATTACCACTTATAGAGAATGTGCTTGGTACAACCGTACCATTACTAGTGGTAAGCTCTATCCAACCTGTACCTTTTGCGATAGCTTCGTTGAAGGTGACTTTGATCACTTTATCGGCTGCAACGTTCACTGCGTTGTTTGCAGGGTCCACTGTTTTCACAGTAGGTGCCGTAACATCTGAGCTCGTGGTGAAACGTGATACATAAGCAGCTACATTATCACTGGCTAAATTTGTTATGCTGCCTGTGTGGATAAGCAGACGGTACCCAACTCCGTGAGCTAAGGTGCTGTTAGTTGTTACAGTCAGCACATTACCACTAATATTCCATGTAATAGGTATAGACACGCTTGTGTCATTATTTTTCACAAGTTCTATCCAACCTGTACCTGCTTTGATAGGTTCGTTGAAGGTGACTTTAATCACTTTATTAATAGCCACATTCACCGTGTTGTTTGCAGGGTCAATCACGGTCACGGTTGGTGGTGTTCTTACTGTGATCGGGGTTGAAACTGAGTAGTTATTGATTGTTGCTGTGATACTGCCGGTACCTGCACTTTTTGCTGTGAATATGGATGTTGCCTGACCATTTTGTAGTGTACTGGAGTTGAGAGTTCCGAGAGTTCCTGTGAAGTTTATTAGTATGCCATCTGGCACATGGCCATTTGTAGGGTCCTGGATTGTTTCATTATTGGCATGCAGTAGATCAACAGTTACAGTTGAGTTACTACCGTTCAATATACTTGTAGGATCTGCTGTTATGCTCAAAATTAACCATGATGTGACGTTAACATTATCATTCACATTACCTGATGGATTATCATTTGAACCCCACCAGTTAAGCGTAGCATCAACTGTACCAGTTTTACTGTAAATTACAATGGTATTTGGACTGTTTCCAACAATCTGATTGAAGTTAACAACCGGATTAACATCACTATAATAATTGTAGATGGCTCCACCATTAATTCTTGCGGTGTTGTTGTTAAGTGCACTACCAGTCACATTAAAACTATTATAACCACTGTAGATTGCTCCACCATAGTTTGCGGTGTTGCCTGTGAGTGTGCTGTTGGTCACTGTTAAACTTCCATAAACATTGAGAATTGCTCCACCATAGTTTGCGGTGTTGTTGTTGAGAGTGCTGTTGGTTACTGTTAAAAGTCCCTTCTCATTCCAGATTGCTCCACCATAGTTTGCGGTGTTGCCTGTGAATGTGCTGTTGGTTACGTTTAAAGTTCCACTAAAGCTGCTGATGGCTCCACCATAAGTTGTTGCGGTGTTGTTGTTGAGTGTGCTGTTGGTTACTGTTAAAAGTTCCTCGTTGCAGATTGCTCCACCATAGTTTGCGGTGTTGTCTGTGAGTGTGCTGTTGGTCACGGTTAAATTTCCATCGTTTATAATAGCTCCACCATAATATGCGGTGTTGTTGTTGAGTGTGCTGTTGGTCACGTTTAAAGCCCCCTTAGCGTTGCAGATAGCTCCACCATCATAAGAATTAAAAGGACTATCTGTTGTTGCGATATTGTTGTTGAGTGTGCTGTAATCTATTGTTATTGTTCCATAGTTGAAGATGGCTCCACCAGTAGATGCGGTGTTGCCTGTGAGTGTGCTGTTATCTATTGTTATTGTTCCATCGTTGTATATGGCTCCACCATAATATGCGGTGTTGTTGTTGAGTGTGCTGTTGGTTACTGTTAAACTTCCATTACTGTAGCTATCATCATATTCATTATATGCGGTGTTGTAAATGGCTCCACCACTAGTTTTGGCTCCACCACTAGTTGCTGCGGTGTTGTTGTTGAGTGTGCTGTTGGTTACTGTTAAAGTTCCATAATAACTGATAATGGCTCCACCATTAGTTGTTGCGGTGTTGTTGTTGAGTGTGCTGTTGGTTAATGCTACTGTTCCCTTCCTGTTTTCGATGGCTCCACCATAGTTTGCGGTGTTGCTTGTGAGTGTGCTGCTGACTACTTCTAAAGTTCCAAAACTTATGATGGCTCCACCATTAGTTGTTGCGGTGTTGTTGTTGAGTGTGCTGTTGGTCACGGTTAAAGTTCCGCCGTTGTAAATAGCTCCACCGTTATTTGTTGCGGTGTTACCTGTGAAAGTGCTGTCTTTTATATTTACAGAACCGCTCTCAATGGAAATACATCCACCATCAAATGCACTGTTATTGGTAAAATCACATTTTGTTATATTTAGAGTACCATGACTTTCTATAGCTCCACCAATTCCGTAGGCCTGGTTATTTTCGAAGTTACAGTTAGTTAGGGTCATAGTACCTTGATTGTAAATAGCTCCACCACCCCATCCATAGGCCAAGTTATTTTCGAAGTTACAGTTAGTTAAGGTCGTAGTACCTTCAGTGTAAATAGCTCCACCATTATCACTTTGGCCTTGTGTGAGTGTTAAATTGTTGATAGTAACGTTCAATCCAGATGCAATGATGAATATGGAGTTTCCGCTGTTTGTTCCATTTATTATGGTGTTTTGCTGGCTTTCACCTATTATATTCATGTTAATGTTGATGTTTATTCCAGATTCGTTGTAGGTTCCGTTGGCTATGTAGACTGTTCCGTTTTCTGCAACTGTGCCTGTAGCATTGGATATTGTGGCTTTTGGTCCGCTTGTAGTGTTCCATACGGCAGATTGTCCATCCCAGCTGTTGTTTCCCTGGGTGCTGACGTAGATCGATGTATCAGCTGCAGATGCAGTGCTAAAACCAAAAGAGAATAGAACCAGAACGCCCAGAAGCAGCAATGGAAGTTGGAAAATTAATTTATTTTTTTCAATTTTCATTGGCTTTTTTCGCCTCCTTTATGTTTTTTTTCGGATATGAAGAAATATTCAGATGAAAATGTGTTGACCTTTGGAATGGAACGCTTTCAAAACAAATTCACAAAAGGATAATTAAAAAGGATTTGCGAAAGCACCATTTTATCACTGTTTAAATGTTGTAAACACTGACTTCAACACATAATAACATATTCTATATCCAAATCAAAGTAATACATCCACCAAATATAAAACTTCCGATTTTATGACCAAATAAAAGATGAATATAATGTATAATCATATTCTAAAATGAAAAAAGCCATCCCACTGAAAAACAACCCTATTGAACATGTTATACATATAAAATATGTTAAATAATAAATAGTACCTTAAACAGCACAGATAACTTACATAAAATCAACCATACAACATAATTCTACAAACTGTTCAACTAATAATCAATGTAAAGCAGGATAGTTTTAGATATTCACAAAAAAGCTATTTTCAAAAAAATGTAAATTTATTCCGTTTAACCGTTATTAATCAGTAAATAAATTTGTAAACATCAAAAAAAAGGGTTTCAAGGTTTATTTTAATGAAATAAAGATTTTTTTTAACAATTGATTTTTATCCCAAGATGAACAAACTTATGTTAATTTAATTTTATTTAGAACCTGTTCATTCATTTTTTCAGGTCTACAATTATAAAATTAGATGTTATACTGAATACCTCAGGTCACTAGGAATACATTTAAAAAAGAGGGTTTAAAATGGTCGAAGAATCTCCACTTTAAAATTATTTTAATTTTTAATAGAGACTTAACTAATTCTAATAAAGATTTAAAATTTAATAAGGATTTAACTAATTTTAAAAGAGATTTAAAATTTAATAAGAATTTAACTATTTAATAAAGATTTAACTCTTTTTATGAGCTTTATGAATCAAAACTCTGTTATATCCCATGAGTTACTAAAACAAGAAAAAAATAAGCAGTTATATTAACCTTAACTTGTACTCTCTGTAAACTAGCATTTTTAAACTCAAGAGTTCCCTCTCAAGGCCGTACCGTTTTTCTTTTGTCTGGTTGCATAACTCTAAATATTTTTTATGCTCTGCATCTACCTTTTTATACTCTTTTTTTATGTGAGAGTGCAGGTTGAGGAGACTTTTTCTAATCAATTCCTCTTTTTCTGTTTTCAGATGGGAAATAACTGCATCTTTTTCAGATATCCTGTTTTCAAGTGCAGATAAACCAGTTTCAAGCTCATGAATTTTCTCTTTTTCACTTGCAATTTGTTCCTCAAATCCATTATTTCCCTGATTTTTTTGGATTTCATCTTCGAGTTTGGTGAGTTCATCCTCTGCGCTGAAAACATATTTCTTTGAAACTAACTCTTCATCTTTTAAACTGGTTAATTCAGTTTCATATTTATTTATTTTCTTATCAAAAACTTCTATTTCTTTTATATGTTCAGTATTCTTTAAAAAATCATCAATTTCAGTGATGATATCCACCCCATTTTATTTGTAAGTAAAAAAAACTAAAAGTGACGGAAGCAGGAAATATAGCTCCGCTTTTACTAGGTTTTACCAATTATTTATTATGTTGTTCATTCAATGGTATAAAATTTTCCTTAATACCTTAAAGGTATCTACAACCTTGTTTTTTTCCATATTCCATCAAAACATTTGAAAATGAAACTTAAAATTTGTAAAACTTTCCAATTCGTTAATGTCCTATGATAATGAAACTAATGAAAAAATAGAGGTTCAACCAGTTAGTTATACCAGCTATTTAATAAGTCGTTTAATATAATATTATTTTATGAATGTATGTAGCCCAACCTATATACAAGTGCTGGTGTGAAAAATGAAACTTGAAAAAATTGATTTATACTACTTCTCAGGAACAGGAAACACTCTGCTTGTTGTAAAACAGATGATGAAAGTGTTTACTGGGAATGGTGTCGATGCCAAACTGCATAAGATAGAGGATTCAAAACCTGAAGATGTAAACACTGAACATGTTATTGGTCTTGGATTTCCCGTTGCAATTCTATCCACCTACAAATTTGTCTGGGACTTTATAAAAGGACTTCCTGAAGTAGATGGAACCCCAATTTTCATGGTGGACACACTTTGAGGTTACTCTGGGGGTATAGTGGGTCTGCTGCGCTCAGTTGTTGAGAAAAAAGGTTATAAACCCATAGGGGCCTGTGAGATAATCATGCCTTCAAACATCTTTTTCATCCCTGATGGAAGGACATGTGATGATAAGGTGAGAACGGGACTTGTGAAGGCTGAAAAATACGCCCTATCAATTCTTGATGGAAGTTCTAGGTGGGGTCGTGTCCCTGTGTTGTCAGATGCAATGCATACCATATCCTCTGGTTTGTTAAAGCTTGCTGAAGCGGATCTTCACCAGAAGTACATTAAATTCAGGGCAGACAAGTCCAAATGCAGTAAGTGCTGCATCTGTGTGGATATTTGTCCTGTTGGGAACATAGAAATGGGTGAGTACCCTGAAACTGGCAACAACTGTCAGTACTGCCTGAGATGTGTTTCATTCTGCCCGAGAAGTGCCCTGCCGTGTATGTTCAACTACAAGGGGAAGACTTACAGGGCTGTGGATCTTGAGGATTTTCGGGAGTAGAAAACTTCCATTTCAGTTAACTTTTTAAGGAAGATTTCTAGAAAAAAAGTTTCAATTTAAATCAAAAAGTTTTAAGAATTTCTAAATTATTATTACTTATTTTTACATAATTATTAATAAGAACGAGTTTCAAGCAATTTAATCAAGATTCCTAACTACAAAACGAAAAATGATAATTTATAAATAAAAGAATCATATTTTATTAATTATGGATACTTATACTGAGAACTTCCAGTTGAAAAACGAACAGAAAACTAGGAAGGACCTCATAGATCCTGCACTGGAAAAAGTAGGCTGGCTCAGTAAGTACATCAAGGAAGAAGTCAATTCAGTAAAGTCAGACTTCAAAAACAAGGATTTTATTCTTTTTAAAGGTGAACCTGAACATGGTGTTGACAGGTTCATTGATTACCTCCTGCTGGATGAAGATAACTCGGTTCTGGCCATAATCGAGGCCAAAAGATTTTCCAAAAATCCGGAAAAGGGAAGGATTCAAGCTAGAACATACTCCAAGGACATAGAAGGTCAGATAGGTATTAAAGTTCCATTTTTTTTAACCAACGGTGCCAAATGGTTTTTCATTGACGAAGAGGGGATTGAAAGAAAGGTCAGCGGACCATTTTCCCAGGAAGACCTTAAAAGAAGAAGGGAAATCCACAAAAAAAGTAGAGATCCCGCAGTGGTTAAGGTAAACCACCGCATTGTCGACAGACCCCGCAGTATTAAGATAGTTCGAGAACTATCAGAACACTTCTCAAAAGGCCACAGAACAGCCCTGGTGCACATGGCCACAGGAACTGGAAAAACAAGGGTTGCCATGGCGATCATCGACCTTTTGAGGAATGCCAACGTTGTCAGAAACGTGCTCTTCATTGCAGACAGAATTGCACTTGTGGAACAAACAAAAACCTCAGGTTTCGAACAGTTCTTCACAGAACCAATCGCAGATTTGAGGGAAGGATTCAAAAACACAGCAAGGCTCTACGTATCCACAGTCCAAACCCTCATGGGCGGAAAACATGAAAAAATGTATGAAAAGTTCAGCCCTGCATTTTTCGACCTCATAGTTTTTGATGAAGCACACCGCTCAATCTACGATAAAAACAACCACATCCAACAGTACTTCGACGCTATCATGATAGGTTTAACAGCCACACCCCGAGAAAGGGAAAGCCAGAGCACATTCGAACTTTTCGGTTGCAGAGAAGGTAAACCCACAGTAGAATATTCCTACGAAGATGCAATTCGAGACGGGGTGCTGGTGCCATACCGTGCAGAGGCCCTGCAAACCAAAGTACTGGAACTTGGAATCTACGGGGGCGAGCTAAATAAAAGACTTAAAACCCAGCTTCGAAGGCAGGAAGAGGATCCAGACACATTTGAGGTTACAGGTTCGGACTTTGACAGGATTTTCATGGACGACAAGACCAATGAACTCATAATAAGAGAGTTCATGGACAGATGTTACAAATCAAACGAGGGAAAACCTGCAAAAACAATATTCTTCTGTGCAAGTCAAAGGCACGCACGCCAGGTTAAAAAAGTCTTTGGAGAACTCTTCCCAAAACTTTCAGCAGATGTGCAGGCCATAACCTCCGACATGTACAGGGCAGAAGACGAGGTCAAACGATTCAAAATCAGTTCAGAACCCAGAATAGCCATATCAGTTGGAATGCTTGACACAGGCGTGGACATACCAGAAGTCTGCAACTTGGTATTTGTAAAGCCAGTTTTTTCAAATGTTAGATTCTGGCAGATGCTGGGCAGAGGTACAAGAAACTTCAAATCCTGCAAACATCCAGAATGGCTTCCAAATGGAGATAAAAAAGACTTTTTAATATTTGATTTCACAATTGGAGGCTACTCCAACTTGAGAATTCACCTGGAATCTGAGGGTGTACCTGAAAAAGAGCCCCAAAAAAGTGTTATGGTCAAGATATTTGAAAACAGGGCGAATTTACTGGATAAATCCCTTACAGAGAGTCAAAAAAACATAATATCCAATAAAATAATGGGAAGCATTAATTCTCTCGATGAAGGTTCATTTATTGTCAGAGAAAAGCTCCCCATAATTGAACAGGTCAAATCCAATTCATCCTACCTTGAAAATTATGTTAACGAACTTAAAGACGAAATATCCTCCCTCATGATCCTGGAACCCGGTTCAAATTCAACTGTTTCATCTTTCATCCTGAAAACAGAGAACCTGTTTGGATTCATACTGGCAAGAAATCATGAGGAGATAGGTAAACTCAGGAGCTACGTCAGCTACATGCTCAGAAACATCCTAACCAAAGACAACCTCAACGATATAAAGATGAAGAGGGACGAGATATTAAGGGCAATGCAGAACCAGTTCTGGGAAGATCTGGCCTTTGAAGATGTTGAATTCCTTGTCAGGGAGCTGGCACCCCTCATGAAGTACTTCGAACCTGAACGCAAGGAAATAATTCAAAGCGATGCTCCAGATTTTATCATGAGCCGTGAGCAGTTTGTTAAAGAAGTTGAAGAGGATCCCAAAATCAAGGAGTTTCTTGAGGGCAACAACATAATCTGGAAGATAAAAGAGGGACAGGGCATAACATCTCCAGAGCTTCTGGAACTTGAAAGGGAACTCAACATCCGTAAACCCGGACTCACAATTGACAACGTGCAGAAGCATCAGAACAAGGACTTCATCATATTTTTAAGGGAGATAATCGGGTTGAGCAGGACAGAAGACCCGAAGGCGCTCATAGAGAAACGATTCAGCCAGTTTATAATAGAGAAGAGTCAGTACAGCTCCAGGCAGATAGATTTCCTCCTGCTTTTGAGGAGGATGTTTGCAGATAGGAAGCATATTGAACTGGGAGATCTGGCGGAGCCACCACTTTCAGATGAGCATCCATTGGATATCTTTGAGATTGGGGAATTGGAGAGGATTGTGGATTGCTGTAACAGGATTAAGATGTGTTGAAAGTTAAATTATCAAGTTAAATTTAAAAAATATTACACATAATTATTTAAATCAATTTATTACTTCTAAATATAGAATTAAAGGTGAAAAACATGCCTTCAGAAACATCAACCTGTATTGAAAAAGGAAACGAAAAATTAGAACAAAACGAACCTGCTGAAGCAATAAACTATTTTGATGAAGCTTTGAAATTAGAACCAGATAACGCAGACGCATATTTCTTTAAAGGTTCAGCACTAATAGAGCTTGAAGAAGATGAAAATGCTTTAAACTGTTTTAATAAAGTTTTGGAATTGGATCCAAATTATAATGCTGCTTACTACAATAAAAGTCTTGTCTTGTTTTATTTAGAGGATTATGAAAAAGCTGAAAGATGCATAGATAAATTTTTAGAACTGGAACCTGAAAATATTGATGCTTTAAACCTGAAAGGTATAATTCTAACTAATTCTGGTAAAAAAAATATGGCCCTTGGTTACTTCGATGATGCATTGAAAATAGACCCTAATTATTTTTATGCTTTAAAAAATAGAGGAAAAACTTTATTTGAGCTTGGTAAACACAAAGAAGCCATAACTTCTCTGAAAATTGCTTTAAATATTGTGCCTGATGATGAGGAAGTATTAATCTATATAGGTTTCTCATTAATTTCGTTAGGCAAGTCTTCTGAAGGACTAGCGTTTTATGATAAAGTTTTAAGTTTAAACAATCGGCATTCTGGGGTTATGTATCTCAAAGCATGTTTATTTGTAGATATGGATAAAGAAAAAGAAGCAATGAACTGTCTGAATAATGCTCTTAAATTTGAACCCGAATACACTGATGCATTAATATTGAAGGCTGAAATTTACAGAGATATGGAAAAACCTGAAAAGGCTTTAAAATGTTATGAAAAAGCGTCCCAAATAGATCCAGAGAATCCAGATCCATGGGTAGGGATGGGAAACGTTTTTAAAGACATGGGAAAAAAGAAGGAAGCTGTTAAATCGTATGAAAAATTTGTTGAAATTATAAGAAAAAATAAGATTTCTGATAAATATCTTGAAGCCCGCAGAGTCATGGAATACATTAACTGGGTCAAAAAAGGAGAACCAATAACTTTTTCACCTAAACAGAAACCTCAATACTGGCAGTGGTCCACAAAATCGGAGTACTTCTTAGGGGAAAATGGTGGGGAAAGAGATGTTTTAGAACCACAAAGTTCACATGATCCTGGAGTTTACTGGACATGCCACAAGGACACCCTTGCTGGAGATTTAATATTACTTTACAGGGCTGGAAAAGCTAATGGGGTTCAATATATGGACATAAAATATCTTATAATGGCTAGAAGTGATGCTTATCCATTAGATGATATTAACGTTGCTGTTGAGGAGGGTTGGGATTATGGATGCGACTATATCCCACTTTTCAAATTTGAAAATTCCTTGAAGCTTAATGAAATGAGAGAAGATCCATATTTAGAAGGTTGGAATGCTTTAGGTGTTCTTTTCCATAAAAAAGCTTACCTTACAAAAGAAAAGTACTGGAAACGTTTGATGGATTTACTCACTAAAAAGAACCCTGAATTTACTGAATTTATGAAAACATTTGACAGAAAAAAAGTAATTGCTCAAATAACAACTGAAAAAGAACTTGAGGATAATCTCGAAAAGAATATCCGCGTTTTGAAGAAGTTTGGTCATGATCTGGAAGTCGTAAGCAGACAAAAAAGATGCATAGGTGATGAAGGGCGGATCGACTTATTATGCAAATCTAATAATGCTGATGAATACGTTGTAATCGAGCTTAAAATCAACAAAGCCAACAGAGATGTATTTGGTCAGATATCTGGATATCTTGGATGGGTCATGGAGCACAAGTCAAACGGTGAACCAGTTAAGGGGATTGTCATAAGCCGAGGTTACGATAAGAAGTTCCAATCTGCAATGAAAACCAATCCTAATGTTGAGCATATTGAGTTGGTGGATGTTGTTTCAGAGCTCGGGATGACGCTTAAATGATTCCTTTTTTTATTTTATTTTCTTAAAAGTTCATGTTTTAATAAAATGGTCAACATTGGTTGACATAAAACTTTAAATATCTCTTTTAACTTCTTATGAGTATGGAATTCAAATCAGTATCTTCAAAACTTTCAAGGGATGAAGTGACGCAGCTTCGCGCATACTGTGAGAGAAAGGGTAAAACTACATCCTCTTTTATCCGAGAAATTATTTTAAGAGAACTTGAAATTCCAATGCCAAGTTCTGTTGCTGGGAAAAATCGTATAGACTACGATAGAGAAATTGACAGATTTATATGGGCTGTTGATCTAGACAGTGAAGAAGATTTCACAGTTCTAGAAAATGTCTCTGTGGATTTTCTTGAGGATTTGAAGGATGTTATTTCTCGTGCACTTGATGAACGTGCTGCTTTAATTGGAAAGAAAAATGAAAATTCTGTTGCAGTCCCCAGCAGGTTTTTAAGGAGGGAATAATGATTAAAGAAGAAAATTTGCCTGAGAATTATGAGTTAGTAAAATTAGGAGATGTCCTATCCTCAATTACTAATGGAACTACCTCCACTCAAAATGAAGAAGATAATGGTTATAGAGTAACAAGGATAGAAACGATAGCTAATGGTGAAATTGACCTTAAAAGGACTAATTTTGTTGAATTAAACAAAGAAAAGTATGATAAATTTAAATTAAATGAAGGAGATATTTTATTCTCTCATATTAATAGTACTAAACATATTGGTAAAACCGCAATTTACCATTCTGAAATGGGTACATTAATTCATGGAATGAATCTATTGAGGTTAGTACCAAAAAAAGAAATTATTTCACCAAAATTTTTGCTTTATTTATTAAAAAATAAAAAGACTAGGGCTTTTTATCAAACTAGATGTAAAAGAGCGGTTAATCAATCCAGTTTGGATCAAAAGACCATTAAAAAATTTGAATTTATTCTTCCACCCCTCAAAACCCAACAAAAAATAGTTGAAATCCTTGAAAAAGCTGAAAAGCTCAAGGAATGGCGGGCTGAAACTGATGTGTTGACCAATGAATATTTGAAAAGTCTTTTCCTGGAGATGTTTGGACATACTGGGATAAATCCTAAAAAATGGCCTTTAATGAAAGCTACGGATATATGTTCAAAGGAAAAAAATGCAATTAAAGCAGGTCCATTTGGTTCTTCTTTAAAGAAAGAATTCTATGTTGAAAAAGGATATAAAATTTATGGGCAAGAACAAGTTATTAAAGATGATTTAAGCTATGGGAATTATTATATTCCGGAAGAAATTTATAAAAAACTTCAAAATTGTAAAATAAAAGAGGGAGATATTTTAATAAGCTTAGTAGGTAGTTATGGTAAAATTAGTATTGTGCCAAAAGAATTCGAGCCCGGAATTATTAATCCTCGATTGATGAAAATCAGTTTAAATCAAAAAATAGTTTCGCCTTTATTTTTTAGGTTTTTACTTAATTCTGATGGTATTAAAAAGAAAATAGAACATGTATCCCATGGTGGTACTATGAATATAATTAATGTCAAAATTATAAAACAATTAGATTTCCCTATTCCCCCAATACAACTCCAAAACCAGTTCGCAGAAATAGTCCAAAATGTAGAACAATTAAAAGAGGAACAGAAACAATCCAAAGCCCAAATAGACAACCTATTTAACGCACTCATGCAGAAAGCTTTCAAAGGAGAACTCACATGTTAGATTCAGATTTAAAGTCAAAGATAAACCAGTTATGGGACAAGTTCTGGAGCGGAGGGATATCAAACCCACTCCAGGCAATAGAGCAGATGTCCTACCTATTATTCATGAAACAGCTCGAAGACGAGGACAACTCCCGGGAGCAGAACTCCAGATTAAACAAAAAAGATTTCAAATCTCTATTTGAAGGTTGTCCAGACTGTAAGTGGTCTGTGTGGACCAACTACCCATCTGAAAAGATCCTGGACCATGTCAGGGACAAGGTCTTTCCATTCATGAGAAACCTGGGCGGTGATGATTCACTCTACGCCAAGTATATGAAAGATTCAGTTTTTGCAATTCCCACCCCGTCCCTTTTAGTTGAGGCCGTGAAGATCATAAACGGCATGCACATCAAAGAACAGAACAGGGACACCAAAGGAGACCTCTACGAGTACCTGCTCTCAGAGCTCACAACCTCCGGAAAAAACGGCCAGTTTCGAACACCCCGCCACATCATCAAGATGATGGTGGAACTTGTAGACCCAAAAATAGGCGACATCATCTGTGACCCTGCCTGCGGAACAGCAGGATTTCTTATAAACGCTTACAATTACATTTTAAGAGAAAACACTTCAGAAGATTTCATAAAACAGGATGATGAAGGCAACGAGTACAACTTCAAAGGAGACAAACTGGACGATGAGGACTGGAAACTCCTCAAGGATAAAACACTCCATGGCTACGACTTCGACCGTACCATGACCCGGATATCCCTCATGAACCTCATGATGCACGGAATCATAGAACCCAACATAGAACAGCTGAACACACTTTCCACCCGCTATGAGGAAGATAAAAGCTACGATGTTGTCTTAGCCAACCCACCATTCAAAGGAAGCATAGATAAAGCTGAGATAAATGAAAACTTCACCATCAAAACCACCAAGACAGAAATTTTATTTCTGGAACTCATG
The DNA here is from genome assembly GCF_000214725.1 of Methanobacterium paludis. NCBI lineage: Archaea > Methanobacteriati > Methanobacteriota > Methanobacteria > Methanobacteriales > Methanobacteriaceae > Methanobacterium > Methanobacterium paludis. The sequence continues at coordinate 763,297 of NC_015574.1, forward strand.
TACAACATCTTAGTCAGCGGGGGAAGATGTGCAGTAATCGTGCCCCAGGGAGTGCTTTTTGGAAACAGCAAAGCACATAAGGGCATAAGAAAAAAACTTTTAGAAGACTGCAGACTGGACGCTGTGATCTCAATGCCTTCAGGCGTTTTCAAACCCTACGCTGGAGTTTCAACAGGAATACTGGTCTTCACTAAGGGAGAACCTACCAAAAAAGTATGGTTCTATGATATGGAAGCAGACGGCTACAGCCTTGATGATAAAAGAAATTTCATTGATGGTAAAGGGGACATACCAGACATCGTCGAGAAGTTCAAAAACAGGGAAAATGAAGATCTACAGGACAGGAAGGCCAAATGTTTCTTCGTACCATTTGAAGAAATAAAAGAGAATGATTACGGTCTCAGCATCTCTAACTACAAGGAGATCGAGTATGAGGAAGTTGAGTACGAAGCTCCGGAAGTGATTAAAGGAAAAATCTTGGAATTAGAAGAAAAAATAGTTCAGGGATTAAAAGAATTGGATATTTAAGAAGTCAATTATATCTTATAATATCCATTTTTACTTCAATTTTTCTTTCATAATTTTTTAAATAACTATTTGAAGCTCTTTTTTAAATTAAGGAAATATTTTTGTAACTATCTGAATACAAAAATTTTTATTCCCACATTATGCACATTATGCACAAAAACATTAGTGTAAAAAAGCTCAAAAGTGGTAAAAAAAGTTGTAACTTTAGTTGCAGTAAATTGGTAGCAAAGTAACAAAGTAACAAAGTAACAAAGTCATTAGCGGAAGATTTATAAATATTAAAATTTTATAAGATACTATGAAATATTTGGAAGAGTAATGTTTTGTTAAGAACATAGTTTTTGATAAGCAAGATAGTTTTGTGAAATTCTTTCTTCTGCATCAGCTGAAGAAGATTTATAGAAATAAAACGCATGCTTTCAGCAAATATGCTTCTCATGTTCAGTGATGCTTTTTCCAAGGATAAAATGGAGACTTTCAATGTTTAAAATTAAGAATAAGTCTAAACCTCAAAATCCCAGAATTATCCAAAATAAAGACTGGGTGATCTTTTGAAATACATCTTCTTAGATGAATCAGGAGACTTAGGGTTTGGTAGAAGTAATTACTTTGTTATAGCTGCGTTATGCACCAAAAATCCAAAACCAATTTACAATTGCATAAACAGAATAAAAAAATCAACGACCAAGAAATATCATAAAACCCATGAATTACATTTCTCTGAATCCGAACACAAACTAAGAAGGAGAGTTTTAGAGTGTTTGAACAGTAAGGATATGCAGATATCTTATTTACTGTTAAATAAAACTAGTTTCATGAAAAATTCTCATCTAATCTCGAAATTAGGAACTTTTAAAGATTCTCTTTTCATGTTCTTAATTTCAGAAACACTTAAAGAATTTGAGATTAGGGGTAATCCTAACATTTTAATCGATAAATATCTCTCTAAAAATGAAATAGATAAGTTTAACCAAGAATTTAGTGAAATAATCCTTCGTAAGGGGCATGATGTTTATATTAAAAGGGATATTGAAACAGAACATGTGTCCTCATGGGAAAATAAAGGTATTCAAGCAGCAGATTTTATTGCGGGAGCTGTTCATGTCAGGTTTAGGGACAATAATCCCAATTTATACAAAATAATATCTCCTAAAGTAAAATATAAAATAATTTTATGAAAATAAAAGCGAAAAAGTGAACCCCACCGTACTCGTCCCACTCCACATACGTGGACATCATCCTTTCTGGGGGACTTACTCACTTGATTATTATTATTACAAATTTTATATATAAAGTTTACTACCTTTTTTTTACTTCTTTATTGCCGCTAAAATCAATAAAAAATAGGTTTTTATTGGGCAGCCGATGAGAAACCACCGCAGGAGGATTAATTCCTACTGCTTTGTTTAGTTATTTTATGTATAAAGATCATAATCAGTATTATATAAATATGTGATTTATTACAATTTTTTCTTATAAGAAAGGTGGTATTGTGAATAAGAAAAAGTTGTAAGATTGTGAATTTGAGAAACTGACGAGAGAAGCTTTGGATAAATACGAAAAGGGGAAGTTTAAGAAAATGAGCCCTCAGAAATTCCTTAAAAAACTGGCTAAATTGTAGTTAAGGAAAAACTTCACTTCATTGACTATTTTTTACATGGTTTTATTTGATATCCACTTTGAAAATTTTTTTACTAAAATTTCAGTAAGTTTCAGTACTGTAAATCATCTTAATCATGATATTAAATTGTATATTATAAAAAAGCAAGATAATTAATTTTTATTGGGTAATAAATCAAATTTTAATTTTTATTTTTCAAAAAAACCCATTATTAACCGAAAAATTTAAATAAAAAGAGAGATAAATAATGTATCATATAATCCAAAACATGAGAATGAGTTTTATGTAATTAAAAGGGTTTAGGGAAACATACACAAGAAAATTAAAGTCAGCACTGGTTGGTACGACTTTACCTTGCTTTAGGTGAAGTATAACTATTATACTATATAATAATTTCCTTAACCCATTCACATGAAACATCATACGCACTAACCAGGTCTAATAATAAACGAGGTTAATTCATGACAAAAAAGAAAAGCAGTATACATGTTGTTTCTAATGAAGCTATAGGAAAATGGCAAGTCGAAAAAGAAGGCGCTAAAAGAGCCTCAAGAAATTGTGATACAAAAGCTGAAGCAGTAGCTGCTGCAAAAGCACAGGGTAAAAAAGAGAAAGTTGAAGTGTTAACCCATAACAAAGACGGTAAAATCAGAGACAGGGTAAGCTATGGGGATGATAACTCTCCTCCAAAAGATAAAAATTAACGCTTATCTTTGTTTTCTTGTGCATTTTTTGCCCCGTAAATTAGAATAGATAAATCAAAGGGAAAACAAGTTTTAAGACAGAGATTTGATGATTATTTCTTAAGCAACTTGAAAAAGGATTTTATAAACAAAAAAGTTGAATTTATCATAGTTTCTCACATTCATGGTCAGGACTTCAATTTGAGGATATGCTTGCATGGTCCTAATTCCAAAAATTCGAACATAAAAACAGTTCTTACGATATGTTATCGTTTGATTGCAATTTCTTTAAGTTAAACAAAGAATAAGAGTCCAGCACCTGGAAGTACTAAAGGCGTGCACCTCAAGGTACACTGACTTTTAGGTTTTACCTGTAATAATGAATTAGTAACTTAGTATATAATTTTTTTTTGTCAAAGAAGTAAGTATTAGGTGAACCCATTCCTACTTGTCCCACCCCGTGTCCACGGGCCTCATTCTTTCGAAAGGACTTACTCACTGTTGTTCAATTTTCTGAAGTTTCAAATATATAAAGTTAGTTTACCTCCAAATTTTATGAGTCAGCCAAAAATTGGGGATAATAAAAAGGAATAAATTTAGGAAAGAGCTCAAAAAAATAAGCATTATCTATCATTGGATTGCAAATTTCTTTAAATAAATAAAAAATAAGAGTTTGCACCTGGAAGTACTAAAACCGTACACAGAGTACACGGACTCCCAGGTTTACTCAATATTGAGATTTGCTTTTGTTTTAGGTTTAATTTAACATCCATTATCTTATATCAGCAGAGATAATACGAGGGGAAACATAACGTGTAATACTATATCTGCGGAGAAATGGCCTATCATTGCAGATTCTAATCCTTTCTTCCAGTAAAGCCATCCGAATATTATTCCACCAACTCCGTTGAGTAAAACGGCTCTAACAATTATTAGGGGTGTAATGGAAGTTAGGGTGCCGGTTATGGGTAGATGTCCCAGACCGAATATAACGGCCGTGATAATAATGGCCAACCAGATACCGATATCAGTTGGTTTTCCATCTGCTGTTTTTTTAATTTTGAAAATTATCCATACGACTAAGGTCATCAAGAATAATCTAAGTAATATCTCTTCTCCTATTCCCCCATAAAAAGATGCTAAAAATCCTTTCCAAATCGGTACAGATATTTCTGCATTCTGGAAAATACTGGATACTGGTGTAAAAAGGAAACTTAATAAAATAATTAGTATACCTGATAGAATTCCCAGACCGATGGAAATACCTAATATTGATTTCAGATAATTTCTTATTTTTTTACCTTCTAACCAACCTTCCAATATGGGTAAATTGAATCCGACACGTTTATATAAGGATAAACCGATGAAGATGGCTATTGAAAATATTACCAATGTCTGTATTAATTGTGCAATTAGTACGAAAGGTGTGAAAATTTCTGTTAAACCCGGACTAATAGCTAAAGTATATGGTAAAACCATTAAAGTTGTAATAAGACTTGCAATAAGAAGAACAACAAATAATTTCCAGTTGATATTAATTTTCATTATAACTCACCTCTTTTGAAGAATATATCAAAATATTTTTTTCATTCATCATCAAGGATTTTTCATTCATCATCCTGGAAGATATCTTCTATCTGTACTTTAAAAAATCTGGCTATTTTAAAGGCCAGACCTAACGAAGGGTCATATTTAAGCTTTTCAATAGCAATGATAGTTTGTCTAGTTACTTTGAGCTCTTTTGCTAATTCCTCTTGAGTTAGGTCATGCATTGCTCGATATACTTTTAATTTATTTTTCATAATTTTTTGTCCCTATAAATATCTCATTTTGTAGTATGTACGTGATATGATGGATAATGTAACGCCAAAAAGTGCTGTTATTAATAAAACGTAACCTGTAACTAAAAATTGGGGATAAACATTTCTCAGGGAGACTATAATCAATCCTACATAAATTATCGTCCCAATAAACGCCCCAAGAGCTATTGTAGAAGATTTTTCATTGATCAATTGGGTTCTTTCATCTTCTACAATTTCATCGTTATTTTGAAACATTTCTGTGATATCATTTCTATGGATGTAGACTACAGGTAGAATTGCTATCGCAGTTATTAAGGCTAGTACAACTAATGTAACATTTGCCAATACTAATCCTGCAACCCACAAAACAGTTTGAATTGCCGATGCTATGATTAATATATTTTTTAAATTTTTTAGATTCATAAACTTCACCTCTTGTATAGTATACTTTACATAATGTTATATATAATTTACTATATGTAATGGTTTATTTACTTATGCTGCAATGGAATTAGAAATGGATTTCTAGAAGCGTAAACTAATCTATGGTACTTTTTAAGTTTTAATTATCAAATTCATTTATTATCAGGAATTATTACCTAAATAAGAATCAAAATGAAAGTTTGATCTTCAATTGAAATTCTCTTTCAATCTCCTCAGAAATGATTAAACGACAAAGTTTTATAGGTAGAGGGATATGATTAGAAACAAACATGTTTATTGCTTAGAGTAAATTCCTGAAACAATGATTGTAGATAAAAGAAGTGATATCTCTCCAATTCATGATAATTAATCGTATTTTAAATTTTTATGTAACTTATATTAGTGCAGGACCAATCCATATTTACATTAGAGGCAGAAAAATGGTAAAGTTAGAAGAAAAACAAAGAAAGGTTAAAGAAAAGTTCCAGGAAATAGCTGACGAGATTAAGGATCAGACCATTTATACAGTGAGTCTTTCACCAAACAGCAAGAGATTCTTTCTGGATTATGTGGATAAAGATTCAAAATATCATAAGTCCTTTGATGATTACCTGGACATGGTAGCTGGAAAGATTGCAGAAGAGTTGAAGGTTTGTGAGGAAGTCACATTGAAAGATGTAACTGATAAATTAAATGATTTAGAAGACTCTGACTTTTTGAAGCCTACAGAGGACAGGGTTTTCATTGAAATTCCACTGGCAGATGATTTAGAAGAGATTAAAGAAAGAGTTAAAAAGATATTAAGTCCTTAATAACTTTAATAAATATACTAATCAAATTAAAGATTTAATAATTCATTTGTATACTTTCGTCACGAAAAACTTAAAAATTAAAACTCAAAATCTATTTAATATCTGGGGATTGTTTAAATGCAGGAATGTGTCATGATATTCATAGATGGGGCAAACCTCTTCCATGGATGTAACAACTACAAAAAAGGCTACAAATTAGACCTATTAAAACTAAGGGATGAGCTAACAGCAGGCAGAAAACTTGTGGATGTGCACCACTATGGAGCCATCCCCGCGAAAAGTTCTGAAAGGTTTGCAGGCCAGAAACGATTTCTGGACATGCTCCGCTACAACGGCTTCAAAGTTTCTGCAATTCCCCTTAAAACCCACCGTGTGACTGTGAAATGTGAGTACTGTGGAATGGAAAACCAGACAACTGAACAGGTTGAAAAGGGTGTTGATATTGCACTTGCCACTGATCTTATATCCTTTGCAATGGACAACCAGTACGATACAGCTATCATTGTTTCAGGTGACTACGATTACTTCAGGGCAATTGAAGAGGTTCAAAGACGAGGTAAACGGGTTGAAATAGCTTATTTCTTAAATGAGGGAATAAGTGAGGAATTCATACAATTTGCTGATAAATTTGTATCTTTAAATTCAATTGCAGATAAGATCAGTAAAGAATAATTGCAGATATAGATCAGTAAAAAATGGGTTTTTGTTGGAGCAATCAGCAATCTTCATTCTCTTTTAAGATCATACGGGCAACCATAAAGTTAGGATTAAGTATATATCTTGATCAACAACAACTAATATTATAAGATACAATAAAGTAACATAACTTTTTGAATTGGAAGTCATTTCATCATTTGTGTAATCATAAACGTTTTAAATATCCTCTAAAAACTTAGTTAAAAATAGAAAATAGATAAAATATGCTTTTTTAAAAGAAAATTTTAAAAAAAAGGGGTGTGTGTTGTGAATAGAGATGAAATGTTCTTGAGACATATTTTGGATCAGATATCTTTTTTAAGGGAACAGTTCCTGGGTGTAGGGCCTGAAAATTTAATGGAGGACCCTCTACTTCAGAAAACCTGCTTGAGAAGCTTTGAAGTTATGGGCGAGTCCATTAACAGTGTTTCAGAAGATTTTAAAGATAATCATTCTGATATTGATTGGAACAAGATCATGGGATTGATGGAGAAATATATTAACATTGATAACGGGGTTCAATGGGATCTCATGTGGAACTTTATAAAAACAGGACTTCCTGAAGTTGAACAAGAGATAGAAAAGGATTTAAATAAGTAATCATCGAAGATATTTTTTTAATGAATTAATTTATTTTTATTTTTAAAAGGCCAAAGTTAAACACTCTCATCCTGCTTGGATATGCAGAACCTGCAGAGTGCATTGGGATTTTTTTTCTGAACCTCTTTGACAGGGCATAGGTAATTTCCATCATCGTACCTGACTTTGAAACCACCGGGAAATGGTGTTCCAACAGGGTGTATGGACTCTTCACGGATGAAGGTGGTGTAAACAGAGATTATCCTTGCGATTTTGAGAAAGCAAAGCTCCATATTAACCTTAGCATCATCTCTCTGCTTTTTTAGGGCATTTAGAAACTCTTTTAGTTTGTTAACATCCACATTTCCTTTGTAATGTTTTTTATCATCTTTAATATCCTTTATCCTCGTGAAAAATGCTTTTGTGGATATTTTAAGGAGTTCATCACGATATCTGGCAGGTACGTACCTTGCATCGGCCCTTAAAAAAGTATCTGCCATCATGATATCTATAATATGGATGCAGTATGCTTCTTTTTTTAAAACCGACAGAAGTTCATTTTTACTGAGGTTCCCGTTTAGATCAAGTTCTTCGATTTTATCTGCCATTTTCATCCCACTTAACCTATTTTTAGGAATATTAAACGCCTTCTTCCTGCTCTGCAATACAAAATTTACAGAGAGCATTTGGGCTTTCCTTCTGTTTATCCTTGACTGGGCATAGGTAAGTTTCACCATTCTTTTTAACTTTTAAACCCCCCGGGAACTGTGATCCAACGATATGAATTGGTTCTTCCAGTACAAAAGTCGAATATATGGATGTTAAATAGAGTATCTTTTTTGAACCCGGGCTTGAATCCCTTTCAGACTCTTCAAACATTTTTTGCAGATGTTCCACGGTACCTCTTAATTTTTCCATATCCACGTATGAGTTGTAAGGAGTTTCATCAGTTTTTAAACCTTTTAAATATTTTGAAAAAGATTTAATATAAAATCTTATGTAATCCTCATGGTAACTCTTCTGAACGTATCTTCCTTCCTTAAGCATGTTGGTGTAAATTTCCATTAAGTCCCTTATTGAAATGTCGTCAGCATCATTTTTAAGTATCTCAACAAGCTCTTCTTTTTTTAAAACTGACTGAAGTTCATCTGCACTGATTTTTTCACCCAGATCAAGTTCTTCGATTTTATCTGCCATTTTTAATCCCGCTTAACCTTATCTACAATCTATTGGCAAATGTTGTTCCATTTGAATTTTAGTGCCCAAGTTTATGCCATTATATGATATGGAATTATTAAATGTTTTTCTTCATTAAACGCCCTCTTCCTGCTTGGCAATACAGAAACCGCACACTGCACCAGGATTATCCTTCTGTTTGTCTTTTACAGGACAGAGATACTCACCATCCTGGAACTTGACCTCAAAACCTCCTGGAAATGGTGTTCCCACAACATGGATAGGTTCCTCAAGTATGAAACTTGTGTAAAGGGACATGGTAACGTACAGTTTAGAAAAACAGGGGTCAAAATTTCCTTCAATTTCAAGCTGAGCTCTCTGATCCCCTAGAAGATTCAAAGCCTTTTTAAACTCTTCTAAATCCACATAACCTCCATGCTGAGATTTATCATTTTTTAAATCTGTTATGCGCAGAATAAATCCTTCCACATAAGCTTTTCTATATCCTTCCCTGTAACTGGCCTGCACATACTTAGCATCTTCTTTTAAAAAGGCAGAGGCCCTCATAATATCAGTTATATGGATGTTTGAGACTTCTTCTTTTAAAACAACCAGCAGATCTGTCTTTTTAATCTCCTGGGAAAGATCGAATAATTTCTCGATTTCTAACATTTTAATCATCAATTTTTCAGTGAATTTTTAATAATCAGTTACTTTTATACCTGTTCATTATGGCTTCAGCAGTTTTAGGTCCTATACCATCTATTTTAACAAGCTCTTCCTTTGTAACAGATTTTAAATCAGCTCCAAAAGCATTTACAAGTGCCCTGGCTCTTTTACGGCCTAAACGTTTGATACTTACAACCATTGGAACTATGTCGTCTTTTACTCCATAGTACAGCCTTGCAGATAAAACATCGAGTGAGTTTAAGCCTGAATAAACACCCAGAACTTCACAGATCCGTTTGAAGAACTTCACAAGCAGTGATGCCTCATATGAAGACCTTCTTGTTGAAGCCGCGTAGACGTTGAAGGCGTTTTCAATTTCGTATTCATTCCTCTCATTCATCCATTCTATAAGGGTTGCTGCAGTGGCCTCGCTGTTTCCAATGTCCACTATAAATACTCCTTCTTTGTTCAACCGTTCCCTTACAGGCTCTTTACTTTTACGGCCTTTGAAGGATATCATTGGCATGTCAGGGGTTTTGCTTATTTCATATATGAGCTTGTGGATGTCTATTTCTCCATCCATTTTTGCAAATTCCCTCAGTCTAACTGCGGTTTTAACTGCGTAGTTGCTTTTGGCTATTAACATCCCAAATTCGGTTGTTTTAATTCCTTCTGGGGTTGTTTGGAGTATTCCATTTTGTATCAGGAATTCCAGAGCCTGGTTTATTTCGTACTCCATAGAATCTGCAGAAAATGCGGATAAATACTCGTTGTTGCTCATCTGGAACCCGTAAAATGTGCTACCAAAGAACTCAAGTATATCCTGAGGATTTCTTGCAAGTGTGGAGGCTATCTGAGTTATTATCTGTTTGTAAACAGCATCCTTGTTTTCGATAAGCTTTGAATGGGTTGTTTCTATTTCTCCATATACATAATGGTCTTTAAGGTTGTAGGCTTCATCAACGCTCTTTGCAATTAGATAGGAGTACCCTTCTGTGTCATATCCTGGACGGCCTGCCCTTCCTGACATCTGCTCGTAGTCGAAGACTGGGATTGGCTGGGGGCCCTGGCTTGTCCAGCGAGTGTAATCCCTTATAACAACGTTTTTAGAGGGTAAGTTCACACCGTACATCAAACTGGGGGTGGCTGTTATCATATAAAGGTTTCCTTCCCTAAATTCTTCCTCAATTATTTCCTTCTGCTTGTCGAAGAGGCCTGCGTGGTGGAATGCAATTCCACTTTCAACGCATTCTGCAAGTTTCAGGCACACTGCAGTTGGTAATGAACCCCTCTTTTTAGGCACATCCAGTATCTTTTCTGCAACTTCCCTGAAGGCCTTTTTTTTGTCAGCTGGAATTTTCCGTTTTATCTTACCAGCTATGTAATTTGCAAGGGACTCTGTGAACCTTCTTGTTGACACGAAGACCAGTATCTGGGATGATTCCTTGATGGAGGTATTTAAAACGCGTAAAATAACATCGTTTTTGTTTTTGGTCTCCATCTCCTCGGTTGTGAGCACATCCTTGTAAAGGGGTACCGGACGGTAATCATGCTCAACAACATGTGCATCCAACCATGAGGATAGCTCAGGCATGTTCTGCAGAGTTGCTGAAAGTGCTATGATTCTCATGCCAGGATTCAATATCCTTGAACGGGTTATTGCACATTCTATGGTTGGGCCTCTTGAGTACTCACCAATCATATGAAATTCGTCCACAATAAGGAGGTCTATCTCACGTAAGGTGTTCCATGAAAAACGTGTGATGGCATCAAAGGACTCAAAGACCATAACGGCCAGGTCAGATGATGAAGGATGTTTTCCAACGTTGATATCAAATTTTTCAAACTTTTTAAATTCCTTAACTTTTTCGTTTTGGATGGATATGAGTGGAACAGCATATACGACTTTGCCGCCGTTTAATATGGTGTTTAAAGCTGCCATAACTCCCAGCAGTGTTTTTCCACTGGCAGTTGGTATTGCTATTATGTAGTTGGTGGTGTCCTCAACGAATCCAGAGTCAACAACTGCCTTCTGGGCAGGGTTCAGCTCCTTTATTTGGGGATAACATTCTTTAATTATGTCCTTAATCTCGCTCTTTAAAGTGTCCATTTTGATCAGGCCCTGTTAAAAGATCTTTGATATTAAAATCATGATTTATTAAAAACTAAACTTCAAATTTTAAATTGTAATATTTAATTAATAGTATGATTGTCTAGGGATAAAGACATTAAAATATATATGGTTTTCAATGAATCCTAAAAATTGAATACTAACTGAATAAGGAAATTACAGGGTTATAGGATCAAATTTGAGGTTAAATACTCTAAATGTTAGTATCACTTATTAAATGAGCAAAGTCCAGCATCATTTGTTGAATAAAAGGTTAGCACAGCATAGTAAATAAATAAAAGGTTAGCAACGTTTATTAAATAAGTAAAAAGGTTTATTAGTCTTAGATAGTCAAAATAAGAAACCTAAAAATTTTGAAGAAGAATTTTAAAATTCTAAATTACTTCTCTTTGCCATTACAAAACTGAAACCGAGTAAAGAGCTCAGAATAAATATTTTTAATATTTCTCCTACCTTTGACATTCCTATTTCAAAGGGAGGTATAGCTAACTGCTGAATTTTTAGTAGATTGGAACTTCCAAGTCCCATTAGGGGATTATGCATAACTTCTTCAGAGCAAAATTCAATTCTGTTGTTTCTGCATGTTGTATTTGAATTTTTTGCAGCTACAGCAGCCCCAAATGTTGCCGTTAATAATATGAAGATAAGGACGGCCAAACAAGCTTTTTTATTCAATTTTTCACCTTCTAAAAAAAATTGTTATAAACATTTTTTTTATTTAATAGCTATCTGAATCTTTATCTAAATTTTATTATCTTCGTATGAAGTCTTTGATCTTGAATTTACTCATTAATATAATTAACTACTAAAACGGGTTAAAAAATGCAATTAAGCTGTTAAAATTGATGAATTAAAAGATAAAAAAAATGATTAGTATATAAATAAACTGATTAATAGGAGGAATAAAAAGGATTAATTAAGGGAATGTACTTTAGTTCTTCTTCTTTTTGACAACGATTATATCTGAAATATTTGTTGATGGATATTGGCCGTTTTCATCTTTTTCAACACTTTTAACCATGTCCCAAATTGTTAAAAGTCCAACACTCACTCCTGTAAGTGCTTCCATTTCAACTCCTGTTTTACCAACAGATTTAACTGATACATTCATTTCTATGGATTTAGAACCAACTTTAAAGTCAACTTCCACGCCGGTTATCCTCAGTGAGTGGCAAAGTGGGATAAGATGGTGTGTTGATTTAACAGCCCCTATGGCTGCTATTTGGGCTGTTGTGAGTACATTACCCTTTTTTATTTCTTCTTTTTTTATCAGGTCTAAAGTACTTTCTTTAAGATTTATTTTGCCCCTTGCAGTTGCACTTCTTTTTACAACGGGTTTGTCACCAACTTCAACCATGTGGACACCCCCTTCTGTAAGGTGTGTAAATGTTTTTTCCACCATATGTCCATCACCTGCCTTTAATTTTGATTACTATAAAATTATATATTGATTAATAAAAACATAACCCCTCAATGGTTAATTTGGATAAATTTGAACTATTAACATTGGATTAACTACTCTAATTGGGTTAATTAAAGTAAATTTAGTTAACTAGATAAAATTTGGTTAATATAAATAATTCTCGAAAAAAATTTATTTAACCCTTTTTACTTCAATTTCATGATTCTGGTTTAAAACAGTCCCATCCATTCTTACTATTACAACGTCGAAGTCCATTTCATATTTTTCATGACATAGATCTTTAATAGTTTTAGCTATGCCATTAAAGACAGGATAAACAAGATTTTCTTCATCTAGAATGTCGATCATATCCTCTGTTGTATTGGACTCAAAAATGCGTTTTATTAAATTAGTATCTGCACCTGCAAGCGCGGTATATGTGGTTATTATCTCACGCCGCCCGTCTGCAACGCTGTGTTTGGTGTCGAAGATCCCTGCGGCTATTTTAATGAGCTTTCCAGCATGTCCAAAGAGAACTATCCTTTTCACATCTGCATTTGATGCTTCCAAGAGCATGTATCCAACGAAGTTGCTCATCTGGACTATCTGGTCATCATCAACATCCAGAATCTTCCGGGCAAGTTTGTCCCCTATGTTTCCCGGTACAAAAACAAGATTTTCATATCCCTGGGCCAGTGCAACATCTATCTGACATTTAAGGGATTCTCTGTAACTTTTAGATGACATTGACCTTGCAATACCAGTTGTCCCCAGAATTGAAATTCCATTTACTATCCCCAGACGGGGATTCATAGTTCTTCTGGCTATTTCTCGACCTTTAGGAACGTTAATTGTAACAGAAACTCCTTTTATATTGGGAAATATTTCTTTAAGTGTGTCTTGAAGGTTTGATCGTATCATATCCTGTGGGACAGGATTTATTGCAGCTTCACCTGCAGGAATTTGAAGGCCGGGTTTAGTAACGATTCCAATGCCTTCACCGCCTTTTATGGTTATCCCTGGGCTACTACTCATCGTAACGTCTGCAAAAATTTCAAGATTTTTTGTAACGTCAGGGTCGTTGTAGGGCCGTTTTATTACGGAGGCCCTTCCTGAGTTTTCCGTTAATTTTTCAGAATGTTCAACGTCGATTTCGAGTTCTCCAAGAGGTGTTTTGATCTTAACAAGTTTTACTTCTTCCTTTATGGATAAGAGAGCTGCAACTGCAGCTGCAGTTGCTGCACTTCCTGTTGTGATCCCGTATTCATTTCCCTCGATATGGAGAGTGTTTGTTGGTCTGTCGTTGTTTTCCATGTTACTGTCGTAGTTTTTTTAATTTTAGGCTTCTATTTTAGGTTTAATATAAACATGAATTATGTCCTTATGAATTATGTCATTCCTGATTTAGGTCCATAATGAATTATGTTTTTATATCCTCCCTTATTTTAAGCCTTATAATTTTATTTTTCTTCTTTGATAGCTTCCACTAACTCTTCCTTGCTTGGTGCTCCTACGAATTTCACAACACCGTTTAGGGCGATTGCAGGAACAGCCATTAATCCGTATTCTCTGGCTTTTTCCTGGTCGATGGATATATCGATCTTTGTAACTTCAAGGTCCTCTGACATCTCTTTTTTAACTTCTTCCACCAGTTCAATGGCCATTGGGCAGTATGGACATGATGGGGATGTAAATACTTCAACTTTAACTACCATGTTTTCACCTCGTATTTAATAGATCTTTCTTTAATTAGATATAATCTTTAAACAACTTAACTTAAAATGGTACTTTGTGGCTTCTTTTTGCATGTTGTTTCAGTTTCCATTTTCTAATGAACATTGCACTTGATTGAATGTTTTTTTGAGGTATTAAGCTTTTTTAAGTGGTGTTACTTTACGCCTGTTTTTTTGCAACCATAGGGAACAGAAAATCTTGGGCGTGTTTTTGTACGGTCACTGTTACCATGTTGTATCATCTATAAGCTTTTAGGTCTTTAGGATGTGTTGTGTATATACTTTTCCCTCTACAACGTTCGATATAACTCTTTTCAAACTATACTTTTCTGCAGCTTGATACGAAATTATCTAATTCATGGGTTTACTAGTTATATCATTGTTAACATCGTTTGTATAACTTAAAACACAATCTATGGATTAATTAACCATTTTACGGTTGGATTAAATTGATCTTGTTGTTTTTGTCCATTATAACTGCTTTAAGCTTCAGTACCATTCAGATGTTATATGTATTATTAGTCCTTTATAATGTATATAAACTCCCAATTTTAGTCGGGTTTAACCTTTGTGGTATGAAACTCCATTTAATCCTATTATTATTTTTCCTTTAACATTAATAAACAATTTCATTTTATTAATAAATCATTGTGTAAGCCCGTATTAAAACTCTGCATACTGAGGACGTATTAAATGCAATAATAAATAGGAACATTTTTATTCATGTAATCTATATCCTCAATTTTTATATTGGCTTAAAAGCAAAAATATTAATAATACTAACTTAAATTTCTAAAATAAGAACATAAGCACATGAAATAATATAGAAGAGGAGTAATTCTCTTTAATAGTATTTAATGTGTATTTAAGTTACAGTTAAAGAAGGTTTGGAAAATTGGAAAAAACAACAAAAATTCTTTTGATTGCATGTGTGATTTTAGTGGCAGCACTTAGTTTAACTGTAGGATTAGTGATTGGAAATCAAATTAATAACCATTCAGTCGTGGATACAACAAATAACACAACTCCCGCAGTTAATAGCACAGTAAATCAAAGTCAAGGAGTAACTAAAAGTCAAAGTGTACAAAATACTACCAACAAAAAATCAAGTAATGGTATAATAACCGCCACTCAAGCAGCGAATCTTGCATTAAAATATGCAGAAGAAGAATGTCCAGGAGAAGTATGGAGTGTTAATAGTGTGGAATTAAATCCCTATGGGGTTTATGTGGTTGAAGTATTTAATCAAGCGGAAGTAGAAGCAGCAAAAACAAATACCCCAAACCCAGCAGATAAATCTATGGATGTGGATATAAATGCACATACTGGTGCAATTGCGTCAGGCCCAACAGGGTAAATCTATGCAGTTATAGAATGAAATGGGCATTTAGATTGTAAATAAGACAAAGTTATAAGTTCCAGAGCATAGTGAACAGTATTCAATCCAATAAAATTTATTTTTTTATTTTCTTTTGATTAATGTGTCCCATATTCTCGTTTTTAAACATTTTATTTGAGATATGGTTACAAAATTTAAAATTTGTTATGAACGTATAATGAGTTAGATATTCCAAAATATTCCATTTATAACACAATTTAAATAATTAAGATTGTTTAATGGATTGTTTAACTTATAATAACTCTGGAGGTTACTTTTATGGATAATAAAGTTAAAATATTACTTATTATTATATTTGTTTTTGTTGCTGTAATAGGATTGGTCGGTGGTTTTATTTTAGAGGGCTATTTACAGGATAATGATAAAAATACTTCTGTTTTAGATAATAACAGTTCCATTGATGTAACTACAAATATTAGCACAGATAATAATGAAACACAACAGAAATCCAGTGATTCTGGGTTTATTAGTCCACAGGAAGCAATAAAAGTCGCTAAAGAAACTGCAGGACCCTCTTCCAACGTGCGTTACGAAGCAAAATTAATCCAAAATGGCCAAAATCCTTATTATTTAATTACAGTTTATGATACTAAGATTAATAGTACTACTTATGGTGTAGCCATTGGTGGTGCCAAGGTTGATGCTAAAACAGGTCAATTTTTAGAGGGAATGGGATAGATGTTAAATGGCTATCAAGCTATCAAAAAGAGATTAATCACATCATAAAATAAAAAGAGATTAATCACATCATAAAATAAAGATTTTTTTACTTTTTTTAGCTTTCTCCGATCATTGAATGATTTTTGAGTGAGTGAAGCCGAAATTCTCAAGATTCTATGGCGATATGTTCTAAATTGAGTAGTTCTAATTTCTTGGATGTTTGTACGGTTGCTTGAAATGCTTTTTCTATTAGTCTTCTGGCTTGGATTTTGAATCTTAAAATTGTCCTAAAATCTGCCGATTCCACGCCAGATAAGTACATATAAACTAAATTTTAATTTGTAAGTTTCATAATTTGCCTTGAAGAGAAAACACCATCTACGGAAGCCATAATTATAATTCTCATAAGCATATGCTGTGAATAAGCAGGTTTACCAGCACTATATCGATATTTCTTCTCAAGTTTTCTAAAATCTAGCTCATCAACCATATCTGCGATGAAAAAACATATATGATTCTTTGGAATAAGCTCAGTCAACTCCAAAGGTACTAAAAAAGATTGAACCATTCTATATTCTCCTAAAACCACAAATATGACCTCCAAATCAATACAAACACCATAATAATACTATAACAACCGCCAATATATAATTAACCATCACTATAATTAATGACTCAGCATCTCCATTATTAAAAAGCGTTATTTGTTAAATTAAAGGATTCTTTGAGTATATTCTTTTATTTTTTACGGCATGGCTCATTTCACTCCTCAAAGTGACTTGATCGTTAATATTATATACGAGTTTAGTATTATTTTATATAAAAATAATACTATGGAGGGATTTATTATTAATGGAAAATCATATTTTGCATTAGTATTCATGTTTGGCTTAGCGCTGTTTTTAACCATAATCAGTGTATCTGCTGCTACATGGACCGTAAATCCTGGAGAGAATATTCAATCCGTTATAAACAATGCTTCTAGTAATGACACAATTGTCGTAAATGATAACAATGGATCTGCTTACACATACACTGGAAATCTAGTTGTAAACAAAACATTATCCTTACAAGCAAAACAAGATGGATTAGTGGCAATTCAAGCCACAAATTCGTCAAAACCAGTTATTACAATAAATTTACTTGGAAATGACACAAAAATTCAAGGATTCACAATTAAAGGAGCTACAAATTCAGATGGAATTTATTTGAATGGAACTTCAGGATGCAACATAACTAAGAACAGTTTAACTAATAATCTATATGGAATCTATCTTGATACTAGTTTAAACAGCACAATATCCATGAATACGATAATAAACAACACTAATTCTGGAATATGTCTCAATGACTCTTCGGCCACAGTTAAATTCAACAGAATAACTGGAAACAGTAAATATGGACTTTATAACATTGGTAATGGAGTGGTAAATGCAACAAACAATTGGTGGGGAACGAATAAACCAATAATGTCAGCTAACAACACCAGCGATATCTGTGCTGCTGGAGATACAGTTACTTACAATCCATGGCTTGTTTTAAATATGACTGCCGACCCTGGAAGTACTAATGGTAATTCTTCAGTTACAGTAGATTTAACCCATAATAACAATGGTGAGGATACATCTTCTTCAGGAAATGTTCCCGATGATATACCAATAAATTTCACCACAGACGTAGGCATAATAAACAGCCCTGTTAACACCAAAAATGGAAAAACCAACACAATATTTAACAGTGGAGCATCCACCTCAGGAACAGTAAAGATCACCACTTCACTGGACAGACAAACCGTGCAAACTAACGTCAACATAGACAAAACAGCCCCAACAATAGTTAGTAGTGATCCAAAAAATAATGAGATCGAGGTGCCAGGGAATAAGGTTATTAAGACTACTTTCAGTGAACCAGTAAAAGTAGGAACTAACTGGATAGAACTGGCGGATGGCAATGGGACAATGGTACCAATTACCACATCTATCTGTGGTAACGTTTTAACTGTAACACCAGCTGTTTTTTTAACCAATGGGACCAGATACATTTTACTCATACACACAGGCAGTCTTAAAGACTTGGCTGGTAACAATTTAGCTGGTTATGTAACACGTTTCAACACTGACAGCATGGCCCCAGTAATAACAGGTAGCGATCCTGTTAAAAACGCTATGAACGTACCTATCAACGAAATCATTAAAGTCACCTTCAATGAACCTATTAAAACTGGAACTAACTGGATAGAACTGGTGGATGGCAATGGGACAATGGTACCAATTACCACATCTATCTGTGGTAACGTTTTAACTGTAACGCCCGCTGTTTTTTTAACCAATGGGACCAGATACGCTTTACTCATACACACAGGCAGTGTAAAAGACTTGGCTGGTAACAACGTAGTTGGTTATGTAACGAGTTTCGACACTGACAGTATGGCTCCATTAGTAACAGGTAGCGATCCTGTTAGAAATGCTGTGAACGTACCTATCAATGAAATCATTAAAGTCACCTTCAATGAACCTATTAAAACTGGAACTGATTGGATAGAATTGATGGATGATGGCAATGGGGCAATGGTACCAATTACCACATCTATCTGTGGTAACGTGTTAACCGTAACGCCCGCTGTTTTTTTAACCAATGGGACCATATATGCTTTACTCATACACACAGGCAGTGTAAAAGACTTGGCTGGTAACAATTTAGCTGGTTATGTAACACGTTTCAACACCGACGGTATGGCTCCATTAGTAACCAGTAGCGATCCTGTTAAAAACGCTATGAATGTGCCTATCAACAAAATAATTAAAGTCACCTTCAATGAACCTATTAAAACTGGAACTAACTGGATAGAATTGATGGATAATAGCAATAGGACAATGGTACCAATTACTACAGTTATAAGGAGTAACACGTTAACCATAACACCTCAAAATCTTTTAATTGATGGAAGGAAGTATAGTGTTTTAATACACACTAACAGTCTTAAAGATTTGGCTGGCAACAATGTAGCGGCTTATGTGACCAGTTTTGCAACGGGCGGAATAATTGATGCAGCAGAACGCGTAAAAACATATATAGAAACAAATCATTGTCTCCCAAGCAGTGTTACTATTTCTGGAATCCAAGTGAATATGCCTCAATTCTTGCAATTATCAGCCAAAACGGTCTTAAATATCAACAATGATGTAAATACTCCGATCGTCCTTGGGAATGTTGGAAGTGCACCAAACCCTGCAGAAACCATGACCAATGGAATTTTTAATTCTACAGAATATTTGAACATTGCAAATCGTGTTAACTCTTTTATGAATTCCAATGGAAAAGCACCGAACTATGCTACAAGCAGTTTGGGAAACATGCGTTATGAATCACTAGTTTATATGTACTCACAAATAATGAGTTCTTATAACAATAACAATGTTTTACCGGGCTTTATTAAGGTGAACTCCTGGGCTGTTGTTTCAAATTCAAACACAGTATTTTACAGTGTGGATCAGGTGAATGATGCAGCAAGTAGAGTGAAGGCATATGTTGAGGTCAACCACAGACTTCCGAATTATGTGACTATGTCAGGAAAACAGGTGACCATGCCTCAATTTTTACAACTCTCAACCACAACACTATTAAACATTGAAGGCAATTTCGACGCATCAACTGCTCTTCAAAGTTATGGATCAGCTCCAAATCCTGCAGAAACAATTAAAAGCAAGAACATGGGGCAGGTAGAGTACGTAAATATTGCATGCAATGTTCAGACATTTATGGATGTCTTTGGAAAAGCGCCTAATTATGCTACAAGCAGCTTGGGAAACATACGTTACGAATCATTGGTTTACACATATTCTCAGCTTTTGAACTATTACAGTTTGAACAACTATCTGCCTGAAAATGTTGCAGTAGATCCATGGTCTGTTGTTTCAAATTCAAACACAGTATTTTACAGTGTGGATCAAGTGAATGATGCGGCAGATCAGGTGAAAGTTTATGTTGAGGTCAACCATAGACTTCCGAATTATGTGACTATTTCGGGGAAACAGGTGACCATGCCTCAGTTCTTACAACTCTCAAATGCAGAGCTATTGAATATTAGTGGAACTCTTTGCACATCATTTATTTCTAGAAGTTATGGAACTGCACCTGCTCCTTCAGAAACCGCTAAAAATGGAAATATTAATTCTACAGAATATCTCGACATTGCAAATCGTGTTAACTCTTTTATGAATTCTAATGGAAAAGCACCGAACTATGCAACAAGCAGCTTGGGAAACATACGCTATGAATCATTGATCTACATGAACTCACAAATACTGGGCTCTTACGGCAGTATTAACGGAACACTACCTGATTACATTACAGTTAATCCATGGGCAATTGTTTCCAATCTTAACACGGTATTTATAGGTATGGATCAAGTAAATAATGCCTCTGGAACAGTTAAATCTTATGTGGAAACGAACCACCAACTTCCAAATTGCGTGACAATCTCTGGAAAACAAGTGACCATGCCCCAATTCTTACAATTGTTAACAACGACAATGTTAAACAGGGAGAGTAATCTAAATACTTCGATTGTTCTTAGAATTATTGGAAATGCAACAAACTCCACAGAGGACATAACAAGCGGAGATATTCAATATTCAGAATATATTGACATTGCAAAAGATGCGAAAAAATTCATGGACTCCAATGGAACCGCACCAAATTACGCATACCAGACCAGTCTAGGAACTCACATGGGTTTTGCATCATTGGTCTACATGTACTCTCAAATCATGAATTCATACCATACCAACAATACTTTACCAGACTACGTTACTGTAACTCCATGGATAGCTGTTTCAAATCCAAATGCAATATATAATTACCAAAGTAATAAAATATTCAACAGTATACAAGCAGCTATAGACGATTTGGACACATTAAATAGTGAAACCATAGGGCTGGGAATAGGCACAATTTTAGAAAATGTCATTGTCAACAAAGAACTTACTATAATGTCAATTCCTACAGTAAATGTGACTGTTCAAGCTGCAAATCCCAATCTTCCTGTTTTTACCATAACCACCGATGGGAGCGGTTCGATCATACAGGATCTTGTTATACAAGGATCTACAAACAATGCGGGAATATACATCAACAACTCATTTTATAACACGATTTCAGACGATATAATATCCTGCAATAATAATGGAATATACGTCGATAACGCTACTGATAACCAGATTGCAGATAGCAACATATCAAATAATACGTTGAATGGTATTTTCATCGGTACAGGTTCTGATAACAACACGGTTGCTGGTAACACTTTGACAAACAATGGTTACGGAATCAGTATCAATAGCTCCAGTAACAACACAGTTTCCAATAATATACTATCAAACAACAGTTTGGATGGAATCAATCTCAAAAACTCTTCAGCGGATATCAATTTCAACAAAATTGTTGCAAACAGTAGATATGGGCTTTATAACACGGGTAATGGGACTGTAAATGCAACAAATAACTGGTGGGGTTCAAACAGTCTGGAAATATCTTCAAATGATCCGAGTGATATTTGTATAGCTGGGGGAACCGTGAACTGTGACCAGTGGCTTGTGCTTAATGTAACCAGTTCCTGTGACCGTTCAAACACTAACGGAACATGTTACAAATACATAATAACAGCAGATCTAACCCAAAACAACCAGGGAAAAGATACAACTAGTGGAGATGGTCCATTTTCTGGCAGTACTCTTCCAGATGGAATACCTATAAGTTTCAACACCACCTTTGGAACCATTAACACTCCAGTATCCACCAAAAACGGTAAATCTGTGGCAATAATTAGTAGTTCAGCAGCAGGATTAGCTAATGTTTCAACAACCTTGGATAATCAGACCATAACAATACCAGTTAACATAACATGTGTTAATGTGCTTGGAATATACAACACAAGAACCAATGAAGGATTTACCACCATACAATCTGCCATAAACAGCAATGACACCTTGGACTGGGATACTATAACATTGGCGGATGGTACTTACACTGAAAATGTTGTTGTTTATAAAACACTTACCATAAAGCCAGTTTCCGGGGCGAATGTGACTGTTCAGGCGGCAGATCCATACAATGCTGTTTTTACCACCATTGGAAGTGGTTCAACCATACAGAACCTCAACATAATTGGAGCTGCAGGTTCATATGGTATATTAGGTTATTCTAATAACCTCAACATCACTGGAAACACCATATCAGCTAATAACTATGGAATTAGTCTCTACAATTCAAATAACAACACAATATCCGGAAACACTGTCAAAAACAATTGGTATGGGGCTATTATCTTTAATTCAAATAACAACACAATATCCCGAAACAATGTAACAGACAACTGGTATGGAGTATATTCTTACAATTCAAGCAGCACAAGAATGTCTGAAAATATTATAACAAGTAACTGGTATGGAATATTCATCAATATATCAAATGGCACTTCACTATCTGGAAATACTGTAAAAAGCAATGGCTTTGGAATGTATCTCTTCAATTCAACCAGCACCACAATATCCGGAAACACTGTAATCGATAATGAAGAGGGAATTAGTTACTACAAGTCAAACAGCAGCACAATATCTGGAAATACTATAACAAATAATGCAATCGTTGATTCATCAGTGACAGACACCACTGGAATCATAATACAGACTAATATTTGGAATTGTGGACCTGCATCTCTCGTCACAGTCATGAATAACATGGGGGTCAATGCAACACAAGATGAACTTGCAAGTTTATCTGGAACAGATAAATCCGGAACTACCATGTACGGTTTGGTACATGCAGCACAACTTAAAGGTTTAAATGCAACTGGTATGATTTTACCAGTGGATCAGCTTGAACAGGGCAATATAATACTTTTAACTGTGGATGGGCTTTACCATTTCAGCGTTATAAAAAATATCAATGGCACAACTGTATATCTTGCAGATTCCGCATTTGGAAACATCAATATGACATTGGATAATTTCACAGCAATGTACAGTGGATATGTACTGATTATAACCAACAATTCAACTAACAGCACAGTTAACGGTACAGTGTTAACCAATGAGCAAATGCAGAACATCAAAGGAACGTGGCTTGAAGCTCTTGCACCTGCAGCACCATTAGTTTTGATACCTGGCGCAGGTGAAGTTATTTTGGTAGGAATAGCTGGTGTTGTAGTAGGATATGCAGTATATACTTATGTGATAGATCCTTATTTGAATAGTCATAAGTCTACTCCTAGTTATAGTCCTCATGGTTATAGAACTACTGTTAATGCCCCTAGATATACAAAAAGAACCCCATATTATAGTAGATATCCTAGTAAACATAAAAGCGGTTACGTATCTCCTAGTAAAGGTTATGTATCTACCAAAACTGTAGCATCAATTGACTTAGAATATCAGCGCCTTTATGACAAATATTTGAACAAAAAATCTGCTGAACTTGCTAAAATCTATAATACACTGAATTCCGGGCAGAAACAAGAAGTGATACATGTACCTCATGAACTTAAAAATTTAAAGTCTCAAGGAGGCTCTATAAAAGGACCAGATGGGGATAAAGGTGAATTTATATTGAATCTTTATAAGGATTCTGTGAAAAAAATTAATAAAGGGGTTGCTAAGTGTAAGGCAGGTGATGTTGTAGGTGGCACAGCAGATATCGCCTTAGGAATTGCAGGAATTCATACAGCCAATGCATATTTGATCAGTGAAATTTTGCCTGAAGAAGTCTTGCTTAACCTAAAATAATAAAAAAGTATATTCAAAGGAATAGTAATTCATCTAAACAAGATTAAAAAAACTCATATCAACTTGAATATTAATTTTTAAGGAGGTGTTTATAGTTACTGTATTCGATAGTTTTAAGAAGAATTCACTGATTAAAAAAGCTTATAACTTAACTGAACAGGGCAAATATCAGGAAGCGTTAGGATGTTATAACAAAATTTTACAAACAGATTTATATTATACTAATGCTTGGTATGGTAAAGGTGTGGTTTTAGGAAAGCTTGAGAATTACCCGGAATCTTTGGAATGTTATGATAAGGCTTTAGAGTTGGATCCCAACTATTTTAATGTATGGTACAATAAAGGATACACATTTGTAAAGCTTGAAAAATATCGAGAAGCATTGGAATGTTATGATAAAGCTTTAGAGTTGGATCCCAACTATTTTGGTGTTTGGTTTAATAAGGGATATGCATTAACGGAGCTTGGAGAGTATTTGGAAGCATTGGAATGTTATGATGAAGCTTTAGAGTTGGATCCCAACTATTTTGGTGTTTGGTTTAATAAGGGATATGCATTAACGGAGCTTGGGGAATATTCAGAGGCAGTAAAGAGTTACGATACTGCTCTGGGAATTGATCCAAGTGATGCTACAACATGGTATAATAGAGGAAACATTCTTACAAAACTTAAGAAATATGTGGAAGCAATAGAAAGTTATGATAAGGCTTTAGAGATAAATCCAAAATTTACTTATGCATGGACTGGCAGAGGAAGTGCTCTTACAGAACTTAAGAAACATTTAGAAGCAGTAGAAAGTTATGATAAAGCTTTAGAGATAGATCCAAAGCATGTTTTAGCATGGTTTAATAGGGGATATTCTTTAGCTGCCCTTGGAAAGTATTTAGAAGCAGTAAAGAGTTATGATAGGGCTTTGGAAATTGATCCAGGTGATCCTATAACCTGGTTTAGCAAAGGTTATGCGTTAGCCGAGCTTGGAAAATATTCTGATGCATTAGAAAGTTATGATAAGGCGTTGGCAATTGATCCAATCGATTCTATAGCATTGTATAATAAAGCCAATATCATGCTAGAAATTGGCAAGTATCCTGAGGCATTGGAGTCTTTTGATAAAGCCTTAGAAATAGATCCAGATTATGTTAATGCATGGAATGACAAAGGAGAAACATTTACAAAACTCGAAAATTACCAAGAAGCTTTAAAATGTTACGAAAAAGCTTTAAAATTAGATCCTAATTTTGAAGATGCCTTAAAAGCCAGAAAAGATATTTTAGAAACTAAAAAGCAATAAAAAATCAAAATTCTTCTATTTTAATTCTTATTTATTTTGACCTAATTGTTGACAGTTTCTTCATCTATCAACTATGTTTCAATGTTATTGTTCTATTTATTTGGAGTTTTATTGACTCACAGTAAATTTTTACAGTTCTAATTAGTTTTTTTCGTGCTTTCATTCATCAGGGTTTTGCAGAAACCTTTTATATATGGGTCGTTTTATCATTATTAATAGATATTTCGACTAAATAAAGATTGTATTAAACAGGACATTTTAATATTAGTTGATATATAAACAACAAATGAATATTTTATGCATTACTCAGTTAAACAGATTTTTAAGAACATTACGGTGATAAATTGAAGACAACAGTTCGATCTCCAGGCTCTGCTACAGTTATAAATGCAATATCAATGGGATGTGGCTCGGCCTTCGGTATAAAACTTTATGTTACGGCAGAAATTGAATTAAAAGGTTCAAAATCATCTGGAATAATATGCAAAGCTGATAGGGACGTTGACACAACCCTCATGGAGTTATGTGTAAAAAAGGTTTTTCAGAGGTTTGAAGGGTTGAAAGAAGTGAAAGAATTAGACTTTGAAACAGAAGTCACAGTTAAAACTAGTTCAACACTTCCTGCAGCATCAGGACTTTCAAGTAGCAGTGCAACCTCAAATGCAGTGGTAATGGCAACAACACAGGCCCTTATCGATGAATATCAGCTCAGCATAGATGAAATTGGTATAAATAATTTTGATATAGTGAATATGGCTGTAGATGCTTCATTGGATGCAGGGGTAACCATAACTGGCGCTTTTGATGATGCTAGTGCCTCTTTCTTTGGTGGACTTACAATTACCGACAACAACAAGAGGGAGATTTTGCAGAGACATGTGATGGAAGAGCAAAATATATTAGTGTATATGCCTAATAGAATGTCACCCACTGCAAATTCTGATGTGGGAAGGATGAAGCTCCTTGCCCCGTACGTTAAAATCGCATTTATGGAAGCCATGAAAGGCAATATTTACCACGCATTAACTCTTAATGGTATTCTTTATTGTTCAGCACTTGGATTTAATCCAGATATAGCGTTGGATGCATTGGATGCTGGTGCAATTGCAGCAGGACTTTCAGGTACGGGACCTTCATTTGTGGCAGTAGCAGACAATAAAAATGTTGACAGTGTTGAGGATGTATGGAAGTCTTATCCTGGAAGGGTAATAAGAACAGAAATAGACAATGATGGTACCATGGTGATTTGCAGTGGATAGGGCAGAAGCTTTAAGACTACTTCAGGATTCAAGAAACAAAATAGATGAGATGGACGAAGAAATTATAAGTCTCATAGAGAAAAGAACATCCCTTGCAAGAGATATCTTAGATGCCAAAATTGTTCTGGGCATAAAGATTGAAGATAAAAAGAGAGAAGCATATATTCACGAAAAGATCAAAGAGATAGCAAGGGAAAAAAAAATTGACGAAGTCAGTCTTACCCGTATAATGAAAATATTAACTGATATCAGTAAAAAAGAACAACAAAAAATGTTAAGGAGGGAAAAAAATGGGTAACATAAGAACAACATTTATCAAGAGAACATCTAAGGAACTTATAGAAAGATACGAAGGTATATTCACCACAGATTTTGATCAAAACAAAAAATTAGTTGAAGAGTACACAACAGTCAGCACAAAACATTTAAGAAACAAAATAGCTGGATACGTAACTCGATTAGTGGGACAGTAATTTTAAGGTGTGTTAGTTAATGGAAATAATCGTGGCCAAATTCGGAGGAACATCCGTAGGAAATGGCGAGAGAATAAAAAAAGCAGCAGAATCCGTTGTAAAGGAGTACATGGCGGGTAAAAAGGTTGTTGTAGTGGTATCTGCCATAAACAAGACAACCGACAATATTCTGAAGATCGTGAACGATGCAATAGGAGAATCTGTAACAGAAAAACAGCTTGCTGATATAGTATCTATGGGTGAAATAACAAGTGTAAGGGTGTTCTCATCAACAATAGAATCTCTTGGTGTCAAATCCGAATATATTGATCCTTATATGGATAATTGGCCCGTTATTACCGATAACACTTATTTAAATGCAAAGGTCAATTTCAAAGCAACAGAAGAAAAATCAAATGAACTTCTGAAGTTACTTGACCAGGGAATTATCCCTGTGGTCTGCGGTTTCCTTGGGAAAGATGACAACGGTAATGTCACCACCCTTGGACGTGGCGGAAGTGATATAACAGCTTTTCTTTTAGGTCACTGCCTCAAAGCAGAGGAAGTTATCATTGTAACTGATGTTGGCGGCGTTATGTCAACTGATCCCCACAAACTCCGAACTGCAAAGAAGCTTGATAAAATATCCGTTGAGGAAATGAGAGACCTTGCAACCCACGGAGCGCAGGTATTACATCCTCATGCCCTTAAATATAAAGATCCCAATATCAACGCCAAAATAATCGGATTTGAGAATGGAGATCTCTCAACCATTGGAACTGAGATAATGGGTCCTGCTGAGGATCAGATGCTTAAGACATCTGCATTAAATTCAAAGCCAATATCCGTTATAGCCGTGGTTGGAGAAGAGATTTTAACTAAAAAAGGTATACTCTCAGAACTTACAGATACACTCTCAGACAATAATATAAATATTTACGGTATATCTACAGGACAAAACTCTATAACACTTTTTATAGATAAAGATATTGCAGATAAAGCCCATGAAGTCCTCCATGAAGTTGTGGTGAGAAATGAACATTTAAGTTCTATTTCACTGGGCATGGAGATAGCAATGATAACAGTTACAAGCCCGGACTTCATAGACACTCCTGGAATAATAACAAAAGTAACAGAACCACTGCGTAAGAATAAAATTAACATAGTTGAGATATCTTCAAGTCAAACATCTGTTGTTGTTTTTGTGGACTGGAATGATGGTAAGAAAGCTTATGAACTTGTAAGGAGAGTCTTAAAATGAAATTGGAAGGTACAATAGTTGCTATGGTAACTCCATTTAACAAAGATGATGGAGTTGATGAGACAGGAATGCGTGAGAACATAAACTATCTGATAGACGGAGGTGTTGATGGTATACTTGCAGCTGGTACAACCGGTGAGTCAGCCACAATAACCCACGACGAACAGAAGAAGATGATCGACATCCTTGTGGATGAAGTCAATGGAAAGGTTGCAGCAGTAGCTGGAGCTGGAAGCAACTCATCAAAAGAAGCACTAGGCCTTGTAAAACATGCTGAAGACGCAGGAGCAGATGCCGCCCTCGTAATAACACCTTACTACAACAAACCACAGCAACACGGACTTTACGAACATTACAAATTACTTTCAGACTCCACAAACATTCCAATAATAGTTTACAACGTACCATCAAGAACAGGAACGGACATTGATGTGGAAACAATTGGTAAAGTAGCCCAGCTTGACGGTGTAGTTGCAATAAAAGAGGCAAATCCTGACCTTGACAAAGTGTCTCAAACCATCAAAAAGCTCCAGGACACAGAATGTAAAAACTTCAGGGTATTATCTGGAAACGATAACCTGACTCTTCCAATGCTAGCACTTGGAGCCAAAGGAGTTATAAGCGTTGTTGCCAATGTGGATCCGGCCAGAATGAGCAGGATGGTTAATGCAGCCATTGAAGGAGATTTTGAAACAGCTGGAAAACTTCATTACGAACTTTTTGACCTAATGAAAGTCTTATTTATTGAATCAAATCCTGTTCCCACTAAGGAAGCCCTTAACATGATGGGAAGACCAGCAGGTCATGTTAGAATGCCACTTGCACCTTTGAAAGAGGAGAGCAAGGTAAAGCTTACGAAGGTCTTAAAGGACCTTGAACTGATTTAAATGGTTTAATATTTATTTAGATCATATCTTAGTTTTTAATTAAATTTTAAAACCTTTAAATCATATAACAAAAATATTAATTTTAATTCCTTAATTTTTTCATGATTTTTTTTAATTATTACGAAACGGAGATGGAATAAAATGATCGATGTGGCTGTAACAGGTGCATGCGGAAGAATGGGTTCTAAGATAATAAAAACAATCCTCCAACAGGAAGATATGAACGTTGTAGCAGCAATAGAAGCTCCAAACTCATCCATGGAAGGTAAAGATGTGGGGGAACTGATTGGAATTGGAGAAATCGGTGTTGAGGTGACAGGCGCGGAAAAACTCAAACAAACGCTTGAAACCAAAAAACCAGATGTTTTAGTTGATTTTACCATTGCCAAAGCTGCTATCGGCACTATAAAAACATGTGCAGAGTGCGGTGTTAATCTGGTGGTGGGTACAACAGGATTTACAGACGAACAGATGGCAGAAATAAGGGCTGCAGTAGCAGCAAACAACATAAAAGCAGTTATTGCTCCAAATATGGCAGTAGGTGTTAATGTTTTCTTCAAAGTTATAAAAGACCTTGCAAAAATCCTTGGAGACTACGATGTGGAGATCATCGAAGCTCATCATAAGCACAAGAAAGACGCACCATCAGGAACAGCTGTAAGGGCCGCTGAGATCATAGCAGAACAATTAAACCGCAACCTTGATGAAGTGGGAGTCTACGGCAGAAAAGGAATAGTTGGTGAGAGGAAAGCTGATGAAATAGGAATACACGCTGTTCGTGGAGGCGACATTGTCGGAGATCACACTGTGCTATTTGCAGGTGAAGGAGAACGCATTGAGATTGTGCACAGAGCTCAAAGTAGACAGTCGTTTGTAACTGGTGTGATGAAAGCTCTTCGATATGTTTTAACTGGTGAAGAAGGTAAAATCAGCGATATGAGTGATGTTCTTGGGTTAAATTAATGAGCATCATTTTTAATATTTTTTATATTTTATGAAATTATCTTTAAAGTTTTAAGGGTGGATATATGTTGTTCGGGCGTGATGAATCGCATGATGAATCTATTCAGCAGGTTACAACTTTCCATCCTACATTTCTCAAGGAAGATAGGTCCTACCTTCGGCAGATTCATAAAGTTGTAAGCGCCGCAGAAAACTCAATATGCATGATCTATCCTTGGATAGGTCTTGGAGAAGAACTTGTTATCCCATTTGAAAATGCAATTTCAAACAATCCTGATGTAAAACTGTACCTTATCACACGACTTTTAAAGGGGGATGTTTTCAGGCATTTACATCAACTGGAAGATGTTGAGCAGTGGAGGAGAATTTTTAAAGATAATATGTCTGTGAAGTACAACAACAACGTTCATGCAAAGATGATAATTGTTGATGACGTTGCTGCACTTGTTGGGTCATCAAACCTCACAGGAACAGGTCTTGGATCTCCAAGAAGCTATGAAGGGATCCCACAGATAGAAACAAACATTTATACGACGTGTTTGGATGCTGTTAATGATGCTGGTAACTTTTTTACCAAAGTATGGGGTCATGAAAGTTCAAAACCTTATGTGGATACAAGTGAATACGTACTTTCATGCAAATCCCACAATCTGGCAGGGATATTCCAGCACTATAAAAAAGACTTCAAAAAGCTTCTTGAAACTGAAGATTTAACTTTCCTGGAAGATGGAACAGTCAAGTTCAAGGGTGATTTAGCTTTTATAACTGAAAATGAAGCTTATATTCTTGGAACCAAAAGAAAAGATATTGCAGTCAAATTCACAGGTGATACTTCGAAGTTGAATTCCACCGTACTATTTGAACGGGTTGAAGTTTCAGGTAATCTGCACTGTAAAAATGAAATGGACTTCACAGTAAAGGATATAACGGATAAAAAGGGTTCAAAGGATAAAATAGAAGATAAAAAAGTTTTAAAGGATAAAATAATTAAAATAAATGATTTAAAAAGTGGATGGTCCAATTTAACTGTTTCAGGCACAGTTTCAAGTTCAAGTGATATTTTAGAACTTAAAGGATCGGGTCATGTATTAAGACTCGCTAGGATTGAAGATGACACAGGAATTATAACCCTTGAATTATGGAATGAAAAGGCTCAAAATAAAAAAATTAAAAAGGGTTCCCGGATAGAAATAATCAATGGATTTACAAAGATGTTTAGAGATGAATTGAGACTTGTTATCAAAAAAGATGGAAAAATTAAAGTATTAAAGGATTAAATTACTTAATAGGAATTAAAATAAGGTTAAAATTTGGAGTAAATGGATTTTAATGGGGGAATAAAATGGTAAACGTAGGAATTCTTGGAGCAACTGGAATGGTTGGGCAGCGTTTCATTGAGTTATTGGCGGATCACCCAAAGTTCGAGATAACGGCACTTACAGCATCAAAAAGATCTGCAGGAAAAAAATATGAGGACGCTGTGACATGGCATCTTGAAAGTGGAATACCTGAAGCAGTACAGGACACAGTTGTTGTGGACACAGACCCTGCAGAAGTTAAGGATGTTGAGATAGTCTTTTCAGCCCTGCCTGCAGACACAGCAGCCATAGTTGAACCTAAATTTGCAGCAGCAGGCATGAAAGTAGCCTCAAATGCCAGTGCAATGCGAATGGAACCTGACGTACCCCTTGTCATACCTGAAGTGAACCCGGAGCACCTGGATTTAATTGAAACTCAGCAGAAAAACAGAGGATGGGATGGTTTCATAGTAACAAATCCTAACTGCTCAACAATAGCCTTAGTAATGACGTTAAAACCACTTTACGACCAGTACGACATAAAAAAAGTTTATGTATCAACCATGCAAGCAGTATCCGGTGCAGGATACAATGGAGTACCTTCAATGGCAATACTCGACAACATAGTGCCGTTTATAGGCAGTGAAGAGGAAAAAATGGAGTCAGAAACTCTCGAGCTACTTGGAGACTTTGATGGAGAATCTGTAACTCCTGCTGGTTTCAGTCTCAGCGCATCATGCAACAGAGTTCCTGTGATTGATGGACATACAGAATCGGTTTTCATTGAGATGGGGGAAGAATTTGAAGTGGATGATGTTAAAAAATCTTTCAGTGAGTTCAGGGGTCTTCCACAGAAACTTGGACTGCACTACGCACCCGAATCTCCTGTGATCGTGCGTGAAGAGGAAAACAGGCCACAGCCACGCATGGACCGTAATGCTGGACATGGAATGGCAGTTTCTGTCGGTAGGATCCGTAGAGATGCTGTTTTCCCTGAAAACCTGAAATATACTCTTGTAGGTCACAACACCATAAGAGGTGCTGCTGGAGCATCAATACTTAATGCTGAACTCATAAACGAGATAATGTGATTTCAGGTAAAAATAATATTTTTTCTTTTTTTATCAGTTTAGTCTGATTTTAGGTTTATTTGAGCTCTTGATTGGGCTTATAATCAATATAATATTTTTTTTATTTAATTTCATTTTTTCAACGAATTTAAATAACATATTTATTAAGTAAATATAAGTATCTAAAAATAAGAAGCTAATATCCTTATTACTATAGTAAGCCGTTAGTCTTTTCAATGTTAAAATCGCAAAACATAAATAAAAATATAATAAATTTTTTTATATAAAATAGGAAGATGGTGCTGATTGAGAAATTTACAGAACACGTTTTTATTATTAACAGTTTCAATAGTGATTTTCAGTACATTTTTTTCTTTAGGTAGTGTTAATTCTGTGAACATTACAGATCAGAACATAACAAACCAGACAAATGTTTCAATGGCGGCAGCACAAGCACAAGCAAATGGAATTAGTCCTCAAGTATCTATATCCATCACTCCTACAACTCTAAATCTTGGAACACGTATTGCGGATGGTTTAGATTATTCTTATCTTAATCGAACACAGATTACTGTAACTGGAAGTGATTGGGATATATTAGTTGTTAATGAGAATTTAAATTTATACGTCCGTTCAGAGGGCCCGTTTGTAAATGGTTCAAATAATATTTTGCTTAATAATTTTAGATATGATGGATTTTCTAATTCTTCTTTACCAAAAACAGTTTTTGCAACGTCTAACTCTAAAGTTAAGTCGTGGCACCTGTATGGATTTCTTTATGATTCCGTTTCAGACACCGTATATTCTAATTATTACTTAACGATACCATTGAGAACGAGTCCCGGAACTTACACCACAACTGTTTATTACACTGCCATGTTGGAGTGATGTTTTTTATTTTATTGAGGGTGTCTCATGATTAAGTTCAACATGCGTAATTTGCTTATTTTCGAGTTTAAAACCTTATTTGTCCTTATTTTTTTGCAGATTTTAAATTATGAGACAGCCTCTTATTTTGATACAATATATTGATCCATACTTTTTAAGTGAGTTGGATAAAAAAATAACTTAACATAAATCTTCTTTTTTTCCTATTATTTGATTTGACTCTATTTTTATTAATTGTGAATGTTTTTAAACACTATTAAAACAAAATTACTTTTAAATAACATTTTTACAGGATCTATTTTCCCTCTAAAATTATTTTTGTGACGTTTATCACAAAAACCATTTAAAAATTTTAAAGGATATATATGAATTAAAAATGATTTAAATGGGCATAAACGTTTATTTGCATGTCATTTTGAGTTTTATCTTCTTGGAGTATTATGGTCAATGATAATCAGTGTGAAATGACTAAAGCGCAAATTTTATATAGTGAAATTTTCTAAAGATTAGAATAGAGTTCACAAAGATGATATTACCATTAGAATGGTACTTATTTTTAGAATATTTAGTAATAACTGGAGTGATTAAAAAATGATGAACAAAAAAATATTAACTGTACTGGCATTTGCATTAGTACTGATCGTAGGCGCTTGCCCTGCATTTGCAGCGTCCTCTGCATCCTCTACACAACAAGTGCAGGTTACTGTAAGCCCAACAATTGCTATTGCAGCAACATGGGCAAATGGTGGAAACAATTCAACCATAGACTTAGGGTCACTGGCTGCTGATGGATTACAAACAACATACAACGGTGGAGTTTCAGGTGAACAATTATACACATACTCAAATATACCAATAGATGTTTACACTAGAGCAGCATCGGATTTAACCAGCAGTACAAACACCATTGCTTTAACAAACTTCCTTTACAAAGGAGGTTCAACTTCAACGGCTACAGCTTTCACAACAAGCTATGCAAAGATGTACAGCAACTGGGCTAAAGCACCACAAGGTAGTTCTAACGAAGCAGATATAGATCTATCTTTAACAGTACCATTTGGAACAAACCCAGGTAGCTACGCTACAACTGTGTACTTCTCTGCAGTTTCAGCTGGTAGCACCACAGCACCAACAACACCTTAAGTTTCTTGTATTTTTTTTAAATTTTTATTTATAGAAAATTTTTTTTATTTTTATATATTTTCAACTTTCCACTTTCTTTAAATATTTATAGCATTTTACCAAACTATTTTTAACAAGATCAATAAAACAGTATTTTTATCGAATTACTCTTATTTGGAGGAAGTTTATGGATTCAAAGAGATTTACTAAAAAATTCAGCGTTATATTTTTAATTTTAGTTTTGTTAGCTAGTTTAGGTTCAGTATCTGCCACAGGAATTCTTGCATCCCCCGGAGGTTTTCATTTAACCATGACAACCCCACAAACATACCAAGGAACATTAACGGTGGAAAACATTGGCACGAACACTCTTAACGTAACCATAGACAAAAAGAGGCTGCAGATAGATAATGTAAACCTTCTTTTTTCAGATGTGGGAATAGCAACATGGATATCACTTAATCAGACCAATTTCATCTTAACACCAAATCAAAAGGTAGAAGTGCCATTTACAGTGAATGTTCCGAGCAGTGTAAATTATTACGATGCAATGGGGGCACTTGTTGTAAGGGGATACCCTCTTACAAATACCACACAACAGGGAAACTCCAGCCTTTCCAGCATGCAGGTTCAACAGGTGCCTGAAATTGTGGTTCCAATAACTGTGGGTTTGCCTGGTGCAATAGTAGAATCATTACAGCTTGTGGATCACAGCACACCTTCATTTCTTTTAAACTTAATGAAAAGTTCATTTGTCTACCATGTTAAAAACAATGGAACAGTTTATGCTAACATGACCGGGGATGTGGACATTAAAGGATGGTTCAGCGAACATCACCTCAGCATGGATGGTGGTGTTTACCCTGATGATCAATACTATTTAAAAACTAGTTGGGAGCCCGGAATAACTGATTTTGGCCTTTATGATGCCAAAACAACCATAAAATATGGGAGAGTTAATCAGACACAAACGCTGACAACTGATGATAAAATCTTTGTGTTCCCGGTGTGGCTCATAGTATTGATAGTTCTTGGAGTTACTGTATGGATTATAAGGAAAAAAGACATAAAATCGCCTATAAAAATTAGAATAGAAAAGAAGTAAACCTTAAGATAAACCTTAACAATTTCAATAATCTTGGATTTAATTGAAATTAGAGGATATTTTAAATTTCCTCTTTCATAGAATTATACGTGATGGCAACAAACTGATAACATAAGTATGGGGTTATCTGTTGATACATTAGGAAGAGACTGAAATGTTAGAAAATTTAATAGGCACGTTGAATCAGGTAGACACCAATTTGTTTTACATGATCAATTTGAACCTGCAAAATTCAGTTTTTAACTTCTTAATGCCAATTATAACAAATGCAGGCACTGATGCATTCTGGTTGATTATTTTTGCTTTGATTTTTGTGTTTGGGGGTGAAAAAGGTAGAAATGTGGCGGTAATTGGCATAATTGCCCTTTTGCTTGGTTACGGAATAACTGAACTGTTGAAATATGAAATTGCAAGGCCTCGGCCGTTCACTGTTTTAAGCAACGTTCATCTATTGGTTAACATGGGAGAGTATTCATTCCCATCGGGCCATGCAGTCGCATCCTTCACAGGTTGCATAATACTTGGCAAAAAGTATGGATACTTGTATCCTCTGCTATTTTTTGCATGTATAATCGCATTTTCAAGGGTTTATATCGGTGTGCACTACCCCTTTGATGTTGCAGCTGGTGCGGTAATTGGTGTGATTTGTTCGCTTTTAGTACTTCATTTTGAGGTTGATATCCTAAAACTTAAGAATAGGTTTGTCCATAAATCATAGTGTGATACGAATGCCGTTATTGAAGGATACAGAGAGAGAACAGTTGAGGCAACTTGTGAAGGCATGCCTACTTGAAATTAGCAAGCTGAAGATCGAGCTTAAAAAATGTCAAAATGAGTCATTGAAGTCCAGAACCACAGAAAGCATTCAATTCAAAGCAGTTAAAGACGAAGTTCAAAATCAACTCTCCAAAAAGAATGAAGAGATAAAACAACTTGAAACTAGGTTGGATGAAAAAAATAAGAAATTAGATCAGCTTAAATCTATTGTGGATGAAAAAAATGAGGAAATAAATCAGCTTAAATCTATTGTGGATGAAAAAAGTGCTGTTATAAAAGAGCTTGAGAACATCAAGACTTATTTCAAGGCTCTTACAGAAAAACCAAAAAAAGATCTCACCTCATTCCAGTCTCAAATATACCAGATCCTTCCTGAAGGTGAGGAAACTGAAAATAATCTTTATTCCCATATAAATGAAATAGGGTTCACGGAACTATCACGTGAAAACTTCGCACATGCTTTGAGGAACCTTGAAAGAAAGGGATACTTTGAATCCAAGCATAACAATGGCGAAAATATGTGGAAAAAGATAGATAAATGAAATATTCCATACTTTTTTAATCATATTCTTCTAATTTTAATCTATAAATAGAGTAAGACGTTACTTAGAGCTAAAATTTAATTTAAATCATTTTATTTTTTGAATTTAATTTGGATCATTTTCATTTTTTCAAATTAACACTTTAAAATAGATTTTTATCAAAAAACAAATATTTTACCTAGAAAATGTATTTTCTTAAGTGCATTAATTCTTAACACATCAACTCTCCCATTAATCTGCTGAAAATAATCTATCACAAACTATTTATAGAACCTCTAACCCACTAATAGAATATAAAGAAAGAGGTGATTATTGTGGCACAGTACGGTGGCAGTGGTCAACAGGGCCAGCCAATATTAATATTACCTGAAGGTACTAACAGGCTTTTAGGAAGAGATGCTCAGAGAATGAACATAATGGCAGGTAAGGTACTTGCAGAGACAGTCAGAACAACATTAGGTCCAAAAGGAATGGACAAGATGCTTGTGGACGGTCTTGGGGACATTGTTGTAACAAACGACGGTGTAACCATACTTAAAGAGATGGACATTGAACATCCTGCAGCAAAAATGCTTGTAGAAGTTGCTAAAACTCAGGAAGATGAAGTGGGAGACGGAACAACCACAGCAGTTATTATCGCAGGGGAACTCCTCAAAAAAGCAGAAGGATTACTTGACCAGGACATACACCCAACAGTAATTGCAATGGGATACAGGCAGGCAGCTGAAAAAGCACAGGAAATCTTAAACGTTATATCAATTGACGCAGACGACCGGGACACTCTCCTGAAAGTTGCAATGACAGCAATGACAGGAAAAGGAACAGAAAAAGCAAGAGAACCATTAGCAGAACTTGTTGTCGGTGCAGTTAAACAGGTAGAAGAAAACGGCGACATAGACAAAGACCACATAAAACTCGAGAAAAAAGACGGTGCAAGCATAGACGAATCCACTTTAGTTCACGGTGTAATCATAGACAAAGAAAGAGTACACCCTGGAATGCCTAAAAAAATCGAAGATGCAAATATCGCACTTTTAAACAGCGCAATAGAAGTTAAAGAAACAGAAGTTGACGCAGAAATAAGGATAACAGACCCAGCACAGATGCAGGCTTTCATAGAACAGGAAGAACAGATGATAAGGGACATGGTCAACAAGATCGAAGACGCAGGCGCAAATGTTCTCTTCTGTCAGAAAGGAATAGATGACCTTGCTCAGCACTACCTTTCAAAAGCAGGAATCATGGCAGTCCGTAGGGTTAAAAAATCCGACATGGAAAAACTCGCAAGGGCAACCGGTGCAAAAGTCGTAACCAACATTGAAGACCTCACCTACGATGATCTTGGAGAAGCAGGATCCGTTGCAGAGAAAAAAATATCCAACGAAGACATGATCTTCGTAGAAGAATGCAAAGACCCAAAATCAGTCACACTACTCATTAGGGGTTCAACTTCCCATGTTGTTGATGAAATAGAAAGGGCAGTTGAAGATGCAATAGGTGTTGTAGCAGCCACAGTGGAAGACGGTAAAGTTGTAGCAGGTGGAGGCGCAGCAGAAATTGCATTAGCTAAAGGATTAAAAGACTACGCTGACACAATAAGTGGAAGGGAACAGCTTGCTGTAGCTGCATTTGCAGAAGCACTTGAAGTGGTTCCAAAAACACTCGCAGAAAACGCTGGACTCGACAGCATAGACTCACTTGTGGACCTACGCTCTGCACATGAAAAATCCCTTTACATGGGACTCGACGTCTTCAAAGGTGAAGTACGTGACATGTACAAAGCTGGAGTAATCGAACCACACCGGGTTAAAAAACAAGCTATACAGTCCGCAGCTGAAGCAGCTGAGATGATCTTAAGGATCGACGATGTTATAGCATCCACTGGTGCAGGAAAAGAGCCTGACATGGGTGGAATGGAAGGAATGGGCGGAATGGGCGGAATGCCTCCAATGATGTAATCTGAATAGATTACATTGTTTTATTCCCATTTTTTTAAAGTAAAATTCCGGAAACTACTTCAATTTTTATTTTTTTAATTTAATTTTTTTGTTTTTTACAGATTCAATAGTTTAATCAGTTTAGAACTGTATTACCCTCAATTAGTCCTTTTTTTATTAATTAAAGATATTATATCCTATAAAAACTTTTTTTCAAAATACGTTTAAAAATGTATTTCTACATTTGAATGACGATTAATTATTTATTACTCATAAATTAACTAACCTAAGCTTGATCAGATATTAAATGAGTAACTGGACATAAAAAAAAGTGTTTTATTGAATATTTATGAATTTATATCCTAAACAATAGTTTACAATTTTTGAAAGGATTGAAAAATTTCATACTGTAAACATTCATAATTAGTAATATTAGTTCTCACATAATACTTATTATAATAAGTTACAGCAAAATTTATATCTAAAATTATCATGATTAATCACGATTTATAATGATTAATAATAAAAAAATATAAATATTAAAATGAACTTAGTTACCATACGGAAAAATTGTTTAAACGTGATTTAAAAATGGTGGGGAAAGAAATGGAACGCGATACATCCGTTCTTCTAGACGAAAAACGGATCTTCACTCCGGATACGGAGACATTAGAAAGAGCCAATGTGAAAGATTGGGAAGCTGAAATTGAAAAAGGAAAAGATTTCAAGAAATATTGGGCTGAAAAAGCTGAGCAGTTCCATTGGTTTAAAAAATGGGACACAGTCCTTGATGACAGCAACAAACCCTTTTACAAATGGTTTGAAGGCGG
This sequence comes from Methanobacterium paludis, assembly GCF_000214725.1. NCBI lineage: Archaea > Methanobacteriati > Methanobacteriota > Methanobacteria > Methanobacteriales > Methanobacteriaceae > Methanobacterium > Methanobacterium paludis. The sequence goes on from NC_015574.1 coordinate 803,074, forward strand.
CAAGATCAACCTGGCCTACAACGCCGTGGACAGATGGATAAAAACTGAAAAAAGAAACCAGGTTGCAATTCTTTACGTTAACGAACGTGGGCATGAAAGAAAAATGACATACTACGAACTTTATCGTAGAGTAAACCAGTTTGCAAATGGTTTAAAGAACATGGGTGTCAAAAAGGGAGACAAAGTTTCAATGTACCTTCCAATGTGCCCTGAGCTTATTGTATCAATGCTTGCGTGTACCAAGATCGGAGCAGTTCACAGTGTTGTTTACTCAGGACTCAGTGTTGGAGCTTTTGTTGAAAGAATGAATGATGCAAGGGCCAAAATCCTTATCACCGCAGATGGAACCTTCAGAAGAGGAAAGATCATAGATCTGAAAAAAATCTCAGACGAAGCCATGCTCCAGTGTCCTACTATAGAAACTGTAATTGTGGTAAAGCATACGGGCATCCCTATAGAAATGTCAGATTTAAGTGGAAAAGAAATATTCTACGAAAGGTTTATGGATGAAGAGCCAGCAGAATGTGAACCTGAACCAATGGACTCAGAGGATCCTCTTTTCATACTGTACACATCAGGAAGTACAGGAAAACCTAAAGGAGTGTTACACACAACTGCAGGTTACATGGTCGGGGTTGCAACAACAACCAACGACATATTTGACATACACAACGACGACCTCTGGTGGTGTACGGGTGATGTAGGATGGATTACAGGCCACAGCTATGCAATCTATGGTCCGTTACTTCTAGGTACAACTACTCTGATCTATGAAGGCGCACCCGACTACCCTGACCCTGGAGCATGGTGGAGAATAATAGAAAAGTATGGGGTTACAAAATTTTACACAGCCCCAACAGCAATCAGACATTTAATGAGATTTGGAAGTAGTTATACTCGTGATTATGATCTTTCATCTCTCAAAGTACTTGGAACAGTTGGTGAACCAATAAATCCTGAGGCCTGGATGTGGTTTTACAAGAACGTTGGAAAGGAAAAAGCACCGATAATGGACACATGGTGGCAGACGGAGACGGGAATGCATTTGATAGCGCCGTTACCTGCAGCGCCATTGAAACCAGGTTCAGTAACAAGACCATTCCCTGGAATTGATGCAGATGTTGTTGATGAAGACGGTAACCCAGTACCTGTTGGAAAAGGAGGATATCTTGTAATAAAGAATCCATGGCCTGCAATGTTCCGTACTTTGTATGAAGATGAACAAAGGTACCTTGATGTTTATTGGAACCAGATACCTGGAGTTTACAAAGCAGGAGATATGGCAAGGAAGGATGAAAACGGATACTTCTGGATCCAGGGAAGATCGGATGATGTCCTGAAGATAGCAGGTCATAGGATAGGTACTGCGGAGGTTGAATCGGCTTTTGTAAGCCATCCTGCAGTTGCAGAAGCTGCAGTAATTGGAAAATCAGACCCAATCAAAGGACAGGTCATAAAAGCATTCCTCATACTTAAAGAGAACTATGTACTTAAAACAAAGCTCATAGGAGATTTAAAACAACATGTACGTTATGAACTTGGACCTGTCGCGGTTCTTGGGGAAATAGTACAGGTTGAGAGTCTTCCTAAAACCAGAAGCGGTAAGATCATGAGAAGAGTTTTAAAGGCAAAAGAGGCAGGGGAAGATATTGGTGATACATCAACACTTGAAGAGTAATTGAATCGGGAAAATGAATCTTAAATAAATTTAGGAGTATAAAAATGGTTGAAAATCAGAATAAGATCACTTTGAAGGATACAACCGCAAACCCCGCACCTCTAGGACTTCTGGGATTTGGACTTACCACAGTCCTTTTGAACTTCCACAACGCAGGATTTTATCCCATGAGCAGTATGATACTGTCAATGGGATTTGCCTACGGTGGAATAGCCCAAATAATTGCAAGCGTGATGGAATACAAAAAAGGTAACACATTTGGAATGGTTGCATTCGGATCATACGGTCTCTTCTGGTGGTCACTGGTGTTCCTCCTGATGGTTCCAAGCATGACGTTTTTCAGCACTGCGGCCAAATCACCTGTTCAAGCAGCTGATCCCGCATCTCTTGCAGCGTATTTCTTCATGTGGGGAATTTTCACCCTTGGAATGTTTGTTGGAACACTGAAAAAAGGAAGAGGACTTCAGGTGGTATTCATAACCCTGGCAGTTTTGTTCTTCTTACTTACCGCAGGTGAAATCACTGGAATCAAAACTATAACTTTGATAGCGGGATATGAGGGTATATTCACAGGTTTAAGTGCTGTGTATGTTGGATTGGCCGAAGTTATAAATGAAGAATACGGTAGAAGAGTTCTGCCAGTATGATAACGGTTGCTTAGGTTGTATACCGCCTCCTAAAATATATATTTGCAACCAGACGTGTGATCCTGAGGCCAAGCTTCAGGATCACTTAATCTTATTTTAAAAATAAATCATGATTTGAAACTAAGTTCACGTTTTTAAAGCTTTGAGTTTAACTCGAGTTTAATCAATGCTCCAATTGTCTTTTGGTGGCTCTAAAAATACTATAGTGATATCCGAACTTCCAATACCCGGGTTTTGAGCGAGATTCTCAATGATCGATTTGAAACCTCTTTTTTCACCTCAGAAGATCTTCCTTTAAACATTTTTATCTCAATTACAGTTGCATTTTCTGTTTTGTCCAGCGGGTATTCAAAATGATCTGCATCAAGCTCGTAAAGACTTTGATAAAGATCGTTGATAAAGATCGTATTCTGTAATTCATAATTTCTGAACTAGTGCCTTGTGAACTCCATTTATAATAACTTTTTTGTATTCCTCTGATTTCCCTTGGATTATCTCTATTTTAGCAATTGGCATTAAATCACCTTATTTTTTTAAGATCTATTCCTTATTTACTTGGTTGTTAATTGTTTATTTCTTATTAAGTTTTAGAATAAATGATTTAGCTCAAAAATTAAAGTTTAAAGTTTTTCAATAGATTTCAATAGAACTGAAAATGGAAGAAATAGGAGAAGGAGAAAATAAGGAATAACCTTTAAACATCTATTTTAAATCCAAAATCTACTTCACTTCCAGGTTTGCCACCACGAACACCCCAATTTTCCAGAGGTGGTTCAAGGAGAATGATCGTAATGTCACTGCTAGTTATACCCGGATTTTCAGCCAGATTTTTAACTATTGCCGTGTAAAGTTCTTTTTTAGCTTTTAAAGATCTTCCCTTTAAAATTGTGGCCTCTATGAGTGTTACGTTATCTGTTCTGTTTGGTGGATATTCTAAGTTATCCTCTGAAAGTTCATAGATTCTTTGGAATCTGTCGTCTTCAGGTATTCCAAAAGCTTCAACCAAAGCGTTATGAACTCCATTTAATATTGCTTTTTTATATTCTTCTGATTTTCCTTTCAGGATTTCTATTTTTACGAGTGGACACATTTTCTTAACCTCTAGGTGCTTTTTTACTCATATTATCATACTTTTAACCTATTTTTTATTTCTTTCTTGGATATTATTACGTTTGTGAATTATATTTGATTCAAGAGCAAATTTTGAAGGTTTAATTCAATCTTATACATTCACTATAAAATAATTGTTTACTTTAAGGTAAACAGGGAAAGTAAATTCCTTTAAAATTTTTTTAGATATAAAACTTTCTACACATTCGAAGACTTTCAAAGCACTAATGGTAATGACTTTGGTGATGAAGTTATGTCTGTTATTAGTTTAACAAATAAAACGGATCTTACTATTGATTATTTAATTTTATGTTTGGAAGAACTAAATATTCCCTTTTGGAGATTTAACACCGAAGATTACCTATTTAAGTACTATATTTCAAATTGTCTAATGGTTCAATTCACAAATATAAATTATTTTAATGGGATACTTTATAATATTGAGGATATAATTGGTGTTTTTCTTAAAAATGTATTGAAACCTGATTCAAATACAGAAATACCAGTTAAAAGAAGAAGATTTGTTAAAAGAGAACAAATTGGGACCATTAAATCTTTATGGGGTGGGTTTGGATAGAAAAAAGGCTTGGGTTTCCATTAAAAGATTTTATAATAAAATATTTGGGTTTATATCGTGAAAAATCGTCCTAAAGAAATAAAATGTAGACTCAACTGATGAAGATGTTTTGATCTCTTAATCTTATTAATGAATTATTGAAAAACGAGGGTAAAGGAGGAGAAAGCCTAATTTGACATATGTATGTTCCAATATACTTTTTCTTAGTTCTTTGAAATATTCAAAATATCCTTAAAATGGATTATGGGTAATAATATCAGTGTTAACTTATGAATACTTTGAATCTTCTTATTCAATGGAGACATTGGTTCATTATGGAATTTTATTAATGTTTTTATTTACTCTTAATAATATATTTTTAAATGATTCTATTTCCTCATCTGAAAAATTTTGTAACAGTTTTTTAGTCATTTTCAGGCCTTCTTTATCCATGTCTTCCATTAATTTCTTACATCTAAAAGTTAATTCAATTAAAACTTGTCTACGATCTTTTTCTCCCACAGTTCTCTTTACCAATCCCTTTTCTAATAATCTATCGACAGTTCTTGTGGGAGTACTTGTTGCAACACCCAACGTTTTCGCGATTTGTTTCATGGTTTTAGGTTCATCAGTTCCTATTGCATAAATTGTATTTGCCTCAGTTATAGTTAAATTTTCATAAAGTTTTAATATGTTCTCTTTGTTTGTTTTCATAAGTTTATCGCCTATTTCATCTAAAAGAACCATTATTAATTCTATATCATTGTCATTCATAATTAATCATTTCTAGTTTTTATGGTATAAATATTCCAATAACTATATATTATGCCTATCAAATAGTTTGCTATACGTAATATTTGTTATACGTAATATTTATTATATGGAATATTGAAGGATAGATTATGGAAATTGATAAAACAATTAAATCAAAAATTAAATTAAGTTTGTTCTTGCTCCTCCAAGGGCAATTTGTATCTGTAATTGGAGATACTATCTATGAAATTGCTCTTGGATTTTGGGTACTTATCTTAACAGGTTCTCCAGCTCTTATGGGAATATTAATGGCTACGTCTATAATTCCAGCAATTATATTATCCCCTTTTGCAGGAGTAGTGGTTGATAGATATAATAGAAAAAAACTAATGATTATAATGGACATGATCAGGGGAGCAACTATTATTTTAGTGGCTGTAGTCGCATTATTAGGAAATTTAGAAGTATGGATGGTTTTTGTTGCAGGGATTATTTTAGGGATATGTGGAGCATTTTTTAGTCCTGCTGTAAACTCAGTCCTGCCTCAAATGGTTCCTAAAGATAAATTACAAAATGCTAATTCCATTTTTGGAATGGCATATACTGGTGCAGACATTCTTGGAAATTCAATTGGAAGTATCCTTTTTAATCTTATAGGTGCTCCATTAATGTTTCTAATTAATGGATTGTCTTTTATTATATCTGGAACTTCCATAAGCTTTGCAAAGATACCCAAAAATAGGGAATCAAAGATAACCTCAGAGAATTTTATAAAAGATATTAAGGAATCTTTTTCATTTATAAAAAATTTGAAAGGTCTCTTCTATATTTTGCTCATATTTTCAATTTCCAGTTTCCTTGAGCATATAGCAATTGTGCTTTTGATTCCACTCTTCCAGTTCACTCCGGGACTTGGGGCAGCAAAATATGGATTTGTAATAGCTAGTTTTAGTTTAGGGATGTTTATAAGCATGATATTATTATCAACTATAAATGTGCCTTCTTCTAGGAAATCATGGATGATGCTTGTTGCAGTCATGTTATCTAACCTGTGCCTCATAGCATTTGCTTTAACCACAGAATTCTATTTAATGGTTATTCTATTGTTTATTTCGGGTATTTCAGAATCTGTGGTGTATGTATTTGTCTTTTCATCGATCCAATCCATAGTGCCTGAAGAAATGATGGGTAAAGTGATGGCATTAGTAAATACATTAGTAATGGCACTCACACCATTTTCTATGATAATAGGAGGTCTTCTTGCCCAACTCATCTCAATCAAAACAATATTTATGGTATGTTTCACAGCAAGCCTGTTTGTTTTTATTAGTTTATTTTCAATGTCTTCAGTTCGTAAATTCATTAATTTCGATCCTGAGAATCAACATATTGAAGATTTATATTGAATGTAATCCTAGACCGATCGTATGCTTTGGAAGGTAAACAGGACTATTTAATTCCGGAATAAAGAATGATATCATTGGAGGGTATTAAATTAATGATTTTATCTAAATTTTTCAAGATTGAAATAGAACCTCCAAATAATCACCTAGAAAAAAATTATCCTTTCCCAATAAAACTTAAAGATCTTGACATGAATGTGATATAATTAAACGAAATCTATTTGCACTCTTACTTATAACTTGTATGATATTGTCCAGTGCAGGTAATATATATGCTGTGTCTCCAAGTAGCCGGCATGTTAATCACGTTGATTTTTAATTATCTTTTAATCCATTTTATCTTACAAAATATAATAAAATATTATTGAGCGCAGAGTTTTCAGACAACTTCCATTCAACAACTAAAAATTCAAAAAAATAAAAAAAGAGTAACCAGATTAGGATTTTTAATTATCTTATCTGATTATCAGTAATTTCCCATGGAAAATGGCATAATAAATGTGTTCACGTTTATTCCACCCATACCAATTGTGTTGTTTATCTGAAGTTTAACTGCTTTGTCGTTGTAACCTTTAGTTTGTATGTCTAAAATATTGGTGCTGTTTTGTAAGACATCAAATCCATTGGGTTCAAAGTTACTTCCGCCGAGATCAGTTATTCCTGTTATTTTAAGACCGATGTTGTTTGAGGTTTGAATGTTATTGTTACACCACCTAACTGTACGTTGGTCGAGATCGAACCGTTGGTTGTGATGTTCGGGTTAAAAGCTTGGATCATAAA
>NC_015574.1:820000-872500 GCF_000214725.1 Methanobacterium paludis
TGTTTATGGAACTCTGTTTATTATTTACATTCTGGTTGGACTTATCCTTAATCAACTGCTTAAAGGTGAAAGCCCAGAGATATTCCTTGAAATTCCCCCATACCGAATTCCACACCTCAAAACTTTGCTTACAAAGACAGGAAATCGAGTTAAAAGCTTTTTGATTGAGGCAGTCCCTTTTGTGTTCCTCGGTATCCTCGTCATAAATCTTATGTACATATTTGGAATTATGAATGCTTTAATAGCTCTCCTGGCACCCGTATTGTCCAATCTATTCGGACTTCCAAATGATGCAATAGGAGCACTTATTATGGGCTTACTACGGAAGGATATTGCAACTGCAATGCTTGCACCTTTACATCTTGGGGTGAATCAGCTTGTTGTAGCATCAACAGTTCTTGCTGTGAGTTTCCCATGTATAGCAACCTTAGTAATTCTTATAAAAGAATTAAGAATCAAAGATACACTAAAAACACTTTCATTAATGCTTATAATGGCCCTTATTGTTGGAACAATTTTGCATTTAATATTGGGGTAAACAAATTTGAACATAACTAAAATTAAATGATTAAATATTACTATATTACTTAAGATCGTAAATCTTAAACGAAAGGTAAGATAGAAAATCTGAACAGATTAAAATCATTAATTGGCCAGGACATGGATAAAGATAATTAAATAATACAGTAACAAGTTATAATATAGGGGTTACAAATGAAAATTTTAAATTCCTTCAAAAATTCCTTCAAAAAAATGTTTACTCATGACTGCACAAGCTGCGGTATGTGCATGCAGAATTCAGTTAAAATAAAATGGGTAGCTAAAGAAGATGGGGAAAAACTAAAAAAGAGAGAAGATGATTGAATGGAAAGCTCCTTAAAACTTACAAAAAGTGTTGAGGATTATTTGGAAGTCATGTACAATCTATATAATGAAAAAAAAGTTATAAAAGTAAAGGATATTGCGTCTAATCTTAATGTTAAACCACCTAGTGTTGTTGAGGCTATTAAAAAACTTGCAGAACTTGATCTTGTTTCATATGAGAAGTACGGTGATATCACTTTAAATAAAAAAGGTTTGGAAATAGCAGAAGGCATAACCCATAAACACGACATATTAAAAAACTTTTTAAACATTCTTGGTGTTGATATGAGGACTGCAAATGACGATGCATGTGCAATGGAACATATACTGGATTCTGCAACTATAAACAAACTTAAAAAATTTGCCGAATTCACGGATGTGTACCCTCAAGCTGAAGATTTCCTGAATTCATTCCGATACTATGAAACACACGGCAAACTACCAGCAAAAGATGAGTAAAATCTCACATTTGAAAGATAGAAAAATTCTTAGTTATATGGGATTAAACTTATTTGAAGAAGTTTATAAAAGTTTAACCCTTTATTTTAAAGAATTGATACTTGTTTTAAAGAATTGATAAATCGGAGTATGTTTAGATTTATTTAAATATGATACCAGCTCAAGTATCTAATTAATAACAATCTAATAACAACTTCAAATTAAATTAGGACTTCAATGTTATTTTAATATCATTAATAATAAATGGGTGAGATTTGTGGGATTTTTAAACGGTTTTTTTAAAACGGATGTCGGACAACTTGAAAGGGACAAGAATGTTAAAGGACTTATAAAAGCCCTGAAAAATAAAGATAAAGATATAAGGTGGAATTCAGCAAGGGCACTTGGTAAAATAGGGGATAAAAAAGCTTTAAAACCATTGATCGAAGCTTTAAAAGATGATTACGTTAATGTACGCTGTAATGCAGCACGATCCATAGGGATGATAAATGATGATGAAGCTGTAGAACCCCTCATAAAAACCTTAAAAGACGAGAACTGGCATGTTAAAGCACGTGCAGCAGAATCCTTAGGTGAAATTGGAAGCGGAAAAGCTGTAGAACCTCTGATTGAAGTTTTAAAGGATAAAGAAATCCGTAAAGATGTTGCAATAGCTCTGGGTAAAATAGGTGACAAAAGGGCTTTAAAACCTTTAATTAAAGCTTTAAAAATCAATGATTTCACGTTTCAAAACGCCTCAATTGAAGCACTTGGAATGATAGGTGATGATGATGCGGTTGAGCCCCTAGTAAATGCACTCCAAGACGAAGATATGAGTGTCAGGAGGCATGCGGCAGCTGCTCTTGGCAAAATTGGCGATGAAAAAGCTTTAAAACCTCTTCTTGAAACTTTAAATGGTGAAAAATGGCACGTCAGATTGCAGATGGAAGAGGCAGTTAAGGATATCCAGAAAAAAACAATTGCCCATGAAATTGCCAGTTCAGATTGATTTTGCTTATTTTTAGATCCGTTACATGAACTTTCAAGTATTTAATTTTTTTTATTCTCAAACTACAATAAACTATTTAAGACTTTAAAACATAATAATATACTATAATAAGTCCACAAATACGAAAATAAACCCGCGTTAAGTTACATTATATAAATGCCTATGTAAATTGATTCAGTGGGAAGGTGGATAATTTGAAAATAAAACCCATCTCTTCTCATTTAATTCTTTTATTTACTATAATGGAGGGTTCATGAAAATGGGAGAATTAAAAGGAAAGGTTAAAGAGAAGGAAGGAGAAGCTAAAGGTAAAGCAAAAGAGTTGAAGGGAGAACTGAAAGGGAAAGCCAAGGAGAAAGAGGGAGAAATAAAAGGTAAAATTAAAGAATTAAAGAAAAAAACTGAGGATTAAAACATAACTTTTATATAATTTGTATTATGAATAATGTGATTGTTAAGCATTTGTTTTAACAGTTGAAAAAGGGGATTAATGTTCCATCCCATTTCATCATCGTTCAAACCAGAATTCAAGAATTTCTTCTTCATTCCCAGCATTACCCCAACTCCGATTATTCAATATTTACAAATCGTTTGTGTTAGAGAGTCTATGAAAAATTAAAAAGTTTCCACAGGATAAAGTTCTGATAAAAAATTTTCAATTGCTTCTCTGGCATTTTCAATTTCATTAATGCCCAGATGTCCAAGCTGAGACTTATATAAGAATAATTCTGAATTTTCTATAGACTTAGAAAGTGGAATGGCATCTACTTCTGGTGGGAAGAATTGATCCCCTTCAATCCCAATAATAAGGGCTTTTGCTTTGATTTTAGGTAACTCCTTTTGTACATCATAAAAAATAGAAGCCTCATTTCTCCACACCACATCGTTGGCATCCATTTTCCTGCCTTCCTGTCCCTGTTCTTCAAAAGCCCGGAACAGTTCATCGTTGTTTGCAAATTCTTTATGGTAATATCCCGGTGAAAAGGCAAATAAAAATTGGAGTTTATTGGCATTTTCAAGTGCATCATGAGGATTTTCTACGTATCTGCCCTGTTTATAATCAGGATCTTTTTGAATTAGGGAGTTCATCAATTTAGAGTTGGCCAGATTTCTGCCCTGTACTGCCGAACTCGTTACTATAGGAATTATGAAATCCATGAAATCAGGATAGTTTACTGCCCATTGCAGGCTCTGGAAACCGCCCATCGAAGTACCGACTACACCGTTTAAATGTTTGACTTTCAATTTTTCATTTAAAAGAAGATACTGTGCATTAACCATGTCACTTACTGTGTATTTTGGAAAATCAGCACCTAAACTGGAGTTTGAGGGTGAAGCTGATCCGCGAGATCCCAAAGATGTGGTGCAAATTATAAAGTATTTGTCTGTATCAATGGTCTTTCCAGGACCCATAATAGGTTTAAAACGTCTGACTGAAGAGTAATTGCCTGACCATCCGTGGATGAAAAGTATTCCATTTATGATGTTGCCTTCAGAATCAGTTTTAGCTTTTCCAAATGTTGCATATTCAAGCTTCAATTCTTCCAGAACTGCTCCTGATTCGAATTTGAAATTTTTGAGGGTGTAGTATGTTGGGTTTAACATAGAAAATCACTGTTTTAATCTAAATTTTTATAATGACTCATTAATAATTAAAATACTTAAAAATTATCTCTTATTTTGGTTATGATCTTTTTTTTTGTCTGATCTGATAATGTTTTAGCTGGACGTGGTCTCATATAACCAAAAAATGGATCTTCAAAGGTTAAATCTTCGAATTTCACTTTATGGTTGTAGCGGGGTATGAAGTGCCAGTGAAGATGGGGTTCTGGTGTATCTTGAAGATAAGATGCGTTCATCAGACAGCCCCAGTTAAACATGGTGGCATTGAATGCACTTTTTAAAGCATGCTCTAATTTTTTCACAATCTGGGCGAAATCGTCCCACTCCTCTTTTTCAAGGCTGGACAAATCCTCTAAATGTCTGTTTAATGCCACAACACAGGTTCCAAGTTGGCTCTGATTGGGGGCTAAAAAAATAATCCAGTGATCAGTTTTTAGAATGAAGTCCCCAAAATCTTGATCCTCCAAATATTTACAGTAACGACATTCCATGTTAATAGTATGTGGAGTGATATAAATAAGTTAACGTCATTTAACTCAACGCACTAAAGTCCCAATCAAACCCATTAGCCTTAAACTGGAGGCATACGGTCCATACAAGTATCCTGAGTATTTAATCAGAAACATTGAATTTAAGATGTATGAATTCAATAATATTTTTTTAGATAAAATGGATCTTGATAGAACTGACGATAAAACGGTGAGAAATTCTGCCCTGCTTGTGGTGGCCCTTGGATCCTTTCTAATACCATTTATGGGTTCCTCTCTAAACATTGCCCTTCCTCTTATTCAAAACGATCTTAACGTTAACATAATCCTGCTCAGCTGGATACCCACAGTATTTGTTTTAGCAAGCGCCGCATTTTTACTCACATTTGGAAGATTAGCCGATATACACGGTAAAAAAAAGATTTTCAGCTATGGTGTGGTTGTATACACTTTTGCTTCGTTAATGGCCGCTTTATCACCCTCTGGAGCGTTTTTAATTATATTCAGCTTCCTTCAGGGTATAGGATGTTCGCTGATGTTTGCCACGGGTGTGGCCCTCCTAAGTTCGGTCTATCCCTCAAATCGCAGGGGCGAAGCACTGGGAATTTACATAACTGCTGTATATCTTGGACTGTTTTTAGGACCTCTACTTGGAGGTTTTTTAGCCCAAAATCTAGGATGGAGAAGTATATTCCTATTTAACGTACCTTTTGGGTTATTTTTATTCAGTTTAATCACTTTAAGGCTCAAGGGTGAGTGGAAAGGTTCCGAATGTGAAAAATTTGACTTTAAGGGTTCTGCATTGTATACCTTATCCATAGTATTGTTCATGTACGGTTTTTCCACGTTACAAAGTGCTTTCGGGTGGATTATATTTCTTGCAGGTATCTTTGGTCTTTTTCTATTTATAAAGGAGGAAAGAGAGTCCCAATTCCCTATTTTGCGTCTGGAAATTTTCATGAGGAGGTCGTCATCATTTTCTGCCGTGGCATTGCTGCTGATGAACATTGCCACAACTGCCATGTGGGCTCTTTTAAGTCTTTACTTCCAGGATCTGCGGGCATTTGGACCTCAAATGACTGCTTTGATACTGTCAGTGCAACCGTTGATGGTGGCGCTTCTGTCCTCCCCTATCGGTCGTATGGCAGACCATGGGGATAACAGGGTTTTTTCAGCTTCAGGAATGGCAGTCACCACTCTTGGGCTGGTAATATTATCTTTAATTGGTCAAAATACAAATCTGCTGGTTATCATAGTGGGTCTGATCCTGGTTGGTGTGGGGTTAGCTGTCTTCTCTTCCCCAACCACGAATATTTTCATGGGCAGTGTGGGGCGCAAAAATTATGGCATGGCTTCAGCAACCCTTTCCACCATGATCTACACCGGCCAAACCCTCAGTTTGGGGATAATGCTTTTCATATTTACCAGTTATCTGGGAAATGTGCAGGTAACCGCTTCAAATTTTGCAACATTCCTTTTAAGTTTAAAAACAGCTTTTACAGTTTTTGCAGTCATTGGTGGGGTTGGAATAATTGTTTCAATATTAATGGGCAAGAAAGCAGGGAAAACAAGATCAGATGATTAAGGATAAACTGTTGTTGTTTTAAATAATTTATAATAATTTATTTCATGGTAAATAACATGTTACTCTAACTGTTCAATACAAAAAAATAAAAATATCATTCTGCTCATTCTGATTCACTTTGATTCAATTTAAAATCAATTTGCATTCACAATTTAAAAATTAATCTGGACTCAGTTTAAATCTGGACTCGTTTGCACTCAGTTTGCACTCAGTTTGCACTCAGTTTGCACTCAGTTTGCACTCAGTTTGCACTCAGTTTGCACTCAGTTTGCACTCAGTTTGCACTCAGTTTGCACTCAGTTTGCACTCAGTTTGCACTCAGTTTGCACTCAGTTTGCACTCAGTTTGCACTCAGTTTGCACTCAGTTTGCACTCAGTTTGCACTCAGTTACAGTTAACCTTCTTCACCCAGAATTTCTCTTACTTTGTACTCCACTTCATCTTTCATTCCATTCAAGACTTCCTCAAGAGGTTCGTCTTCCCACGGCTCTGATATACTGAAATATCTCTGGAAATAAAGATTATTGTCCTTGGGAGTTATTTTATAATCTTCCACTTCATTTATTAGCTCATGTTTAAACTTTGAAAATTCTTCAGGATTTAATTCAACTTCAATGCACAAATTCCATCCTTCAGTAACCTTTTCGAGATTTTTTATTTTTATATCCATTTCAAGCCATCCAATAAACCTTGAGATCCACAAAATAATCGTAAGTTCGTGAATTAGATCTTTTAAAGATCTCTTTAAGAACTAAATCCATCTATTTAAGAATTAAATCTCTAACATTTCAGTCCAGATTTTGCTTTTTTTCATAAATCCTATACAAATCATCCAAATTTTGATAGAATGAACGAAAGTATAAATCCTAAAACAGTTACCATGCCTGCAAGGTTGTGTGTTTCTGAAAAAGCTTCGGGAATCATCGTATCAACGAGCATTGCAAGGATTCCACCAGCTGCAAGGGCCAAAACAGCAGCTATAATACCCGGGCTGAAGTGGCTGAAAATTGTGTAACCTGCAAGGGATGATACTCCTGTGCATAGGGTTATAACCGTCCACAAAACAAATATAGGTACTGCTCTCCAGCCCATGGTTTTCATTCCCGTGGAACTTGAAAGACCTTCAGGTATGTTGGATAAGAATATTGCAACAACTGTTGCCGTACTCACGATTCCACCTTCGATCATTGTGAGACCTATGGCTATTGATTCAGGGATACCGTCCAGAACAGAACCCACCGCAATTGCAGGGCCGCTGCTTTCAAACCCATTTTCTGATAAGATGGCTTTGCCTGAGCGTTTACGGTGTTTTGCACCTTTACGTGCCAGGTAGACGTTTGCAAGTGTGAATATGGTTGCTCCAATAAGGAACCCTGCAACCACATGATATGCTCCACCAAGAGCGTAAGCCTCATCCAGAAGTTCAAATGAGATTGCAGACATTAAAACTCCTGCACCAAAGGCCATGATAGATGCAACGATGCGCTGAGGAATTTTAAAGAAATATCCAAAGATAGCTCCAACTAACAGGGCCGAACCTGCCAGCAGTCCCCACAGTCCTGACATTATCCAAGTTGCGATCATTATAAAACCTTATTTTAATTAAAGTTATTTTATAACATTATATGTGGTCGGGAAATTGTATAAACTTAATTATTTTAATTAACCAAATTCCAAATTGTATTTTTTATCAGGTCCCCGCATATCTTCCTTTTAGAAGGCCTTTAGAATATCTTTAGAATATCTTTAGGATATCATAGACAATTTATAAAATAATCTAAATTATTTTAAAATTATTACTATTAATTTCTACAGAAATCAACAAAATTATGGTGGATTCAGTTGCCATGGGGCTCATTACTATCATCTATTTCCATTTATCAACCATGTACTATTTACTTTAAGATTCAATTCATTAAAATATTAGATCAAAAATTTCCTTTCAAATAATTTTACTTAAAACAAATTTAATCAATGAATATATTTTTTTAAAAATATTCTTTTTCTAACCTACAGATTGTCAATAATTCTGAACTATTGATCAACTTTGAGTTTATATTAGTTTAAAACGCTCTTTTTTATTATTAATTTGGTTAATGGTATTATATGGGTGAATTATTTGTGTTAGTTCTGTTAAAATGACTTTATGAAATTTTTATCAGAAAAAAATCCAGATATCAAACGTACATATGAAATTATAAATGAAGGAATCTCTAAAAGGGCTGTTATTGTTATTATGGCATGTTGTAGTGTTTTATATGAAGGTAGGGCTAGAAGCAGGCTTGCAGATGGGGATCGAATGGTTATGATTAAGACTGATGGATCCTTTCTTGTGCACCAGGACCGGAATTTAGAGCCTGTGAACTGGCAGCCGCCTAAATCTCAGTGCAAAGCAAGTTTAAAAGAAGGTTTGCTCCATATTGAGGGTGCAAGAAGAAATCCTCCCGAAAGATTGGAGGTGGAAATTCACAGCACATACATGGCTTCATACTTCATTGGTGAAGACTCAAAAGACCTGGAACTGGCAGGTTATGAAGCAGATATGGTTGACATGGCTTTTGAAAGTCCAGAACTCATTGAAAAAGGGTTCAGACCTACAAGCAGAGAATATTCCACAGAAAACGGTTTTATCGATATCTTAGGGAAGGATCAGGATGGAAATTTAATGGTTCTGGAGTTTAAAAGTAGACGTGCAGGGATCAACGCTGTAAAACAGTTGAAAAGATATCTTGATTGTTTTGCAGACCACAAACAATTTGTAAGAGGACTTTTGGTAGCTCCATCTGTCACAGATGATGCATCGGATCTCCTGAAAGAATATAAACTGGAATTTAAAGAGTTGGAACCGCCTATGGAATTTGATGGGGATAAAAATCTTACATTAGATTTTTTCAACAACATTGAATGATCTTTTTTTATTTTTTTGTTATTGCAATTTATAGTTATTACTAATACCAAAAAAGCACAGATCATTATCTATGCTGGGGTATAATGGAAAACTTGTAGAATTACCTAAAAAAGGCTTTGCACTTATTGTAACAGATATACATGGTAACTTAGAAGATTTCAACAAATTCATGGGCATATGGGAAAAATTTGACGATAAAGATAACCATTTTATTCTTGCAGGTGATTTCATACATTCAATGGATGGTAAGGATGGTTCAATAGAAATTTTGGAGTCATTAAAGTCCAGATGGGAGAATTCACAGAACTTTCATCTGCTCCTTGGAAACCATGAGTGGGCAACGCTTGCAGGGGTTTCAGTTTACAAGGGTGGTTTTAACCAGACAATAAGTTTTGAATCTCTTCTGAGAGAAAAATTTAGGATGGATGGATGATAAAAATGGAAGAGTACGTTGAATTTTTTAAAAAATTACCTATTGCAGTTAGAACCCGAAACAAAGTTTTTATAAGTCATGCTGGACCGCCTCGTGGAATAAGAAGCATTGATGAAATTGTGCATATTACAGATGAGGGTTATACTGGAAACACAGATTGTCAGAGATACTGTGGAACCGATACGGGCCATCCTATACAGAACAGGACATAGAACATTTCTTAAAAGCTGTCAAGTGTAAAACTATGATTGTGGGTCACACCCCTGTCGATGGAGTTGAATTGATAGGTGAAAACCAGTTAATAGTTTCATCCAGTTACAGCAGTGGTAAAAAAGCTTATGTTGAATTGGATCTCCAAAAAGAAATTAAAAATGGCAAAGATATTCTTAAAATGGTCCGATACATATAATGACTGTTTTCACAGTTTATCTATTTTTTTTACATTTAATTTAAATTTTAAAATCAACTGAATTTTGAGGATATATCTTTAAATACATTATGTAATAAAGGGTGTTTGAGAATTAGGTGTCAAAGGTTGCTGCAGCTGTGAAACATTCGTAACAGTAACCATCTGTTCCTTCATCAATATCACAGAAGCACCTGCTACAGATAATGCATCTCCCTACTGCGGGTCTGCCACAAAAATCACATTTTTCACACATGAAATCACCTTAACGTAATCTTTTTTTTAATTGAAACATTGTATTATTAAATTAGTTAAAAACCTTTAAATTATTAATTTAGTTTAATTAATTCTAAAAAAATCTATTTATTAATCTAAATTTGAAAATTAAATCTTAAATCGTTTTAGAAATTTTTTTTTAATTGAAACGTTTTTGTAATTCAAGAGCCAACTTCTTATTTTTTTCCTCATCATGAAGCCAGATTTTAACATCTTTCCAGACATCATTGCACTTGTCTTCGGGGTTTTTACCAATTACTGCCCTTATTGCAAGGTCAACATCCTTTCTGTCTTCTTTTGACTCCGGATTTATCCCACTATCTCCTAAAAAACTTTTCATGTGCCGAATGTAACAGCTCATAACTTCCCCTTCTAATGGTTATAGATTCCTATTATGGGATCAGTCAATTGAACAGCTGCCCTCACCTTTATACTCTTCATCAGGGATACTGCTTCGTATTGCATCAACTATGCACGGTGCGTTCCAGCCTACAACTTCATCAGCGACATCTTCAATGTTTCCAGGAACATTTTCCATCCCCCACGGCCTGATAACAACGATTGGTTTTCCAAGTTCCTTTGCAGTTTTGATATAATCCTCAATAAGGTCCTTATTTTTAGAGTAAAGACCTGAGAGAATTATCACCACATCCACGGTTTCAATAATCTTTGTAGTTTCATCTTTGAAACTTTTACCAGTTACTGATTTGTTTTCCCATTCAAAATCATGGTAAGTTTCTAATTTATCAACAAAACGTGTATATTCTTTATTTTCCCCTTCACCATGGCTTATAAAGAGTTTATAAACCCTTTTATCAGGATTTAAATCCTTCAGAAGGTCTTTATCCATATCTATACTTCCTTTGACACGATTTAATCAATGAATTTAATCAATTGATATGTTCAGACGATTTCTTCCCCATTTTCATAAACATGGATGCACATTACAGGACAGACTTCTGCAGCATCCACACTGCAACTAGCATCTTCAATCTCAAGTTCTTCAACATCCTCCACATTTGCACCCTTTATATGGGAGAATCCATCATCAATTAATTCAAAAATTTCAGGGCATGTGTCTTCACAGGTTCCACAGGATGTGCACTTTTTTCTTTCAAGAACTATTTTAAACATTTAGATGCCTCCATTTTGTTCATTAAATTTAGTTGTAGCTTAAATTATTTATATTTAATACATTTTCCATTTAAAACAAATAACATTTTTAAAAACACAAAATAAAAAGTCAATGAACAGTATATCAACTAAATAAGTATCTTAAAAAGCATTTCTTAAAACTTGTTGAATAAGAAAAATGTACATCAACAATGAATGATCTTATTTGGAATTTAATGAAAAATTGGAGAGTTTAAATGAAAAACCATTTTAAACTTGCAGTATGCCAGATGAATGTGGTGGACAACAAAGATCTGAATTTGAATAAAGCTGTAAACATGATAGAATCTGCTGCTCGAAATAAAGCTGATATGGTTTTATTACCTGAAATGTTCAACTGTCCCTACGATAACAGTAAATTCGTTGAGTATGCAGAATCGAGGAAAAACAGCAGGACACTTAAAAGCATATCAAGTGCGGCTGAAAGAGCGGGCATCTACGTTATTGCAGGTTCAATTCCGGAACTTGAGAATGGGAAATTGTACAATTCCAGTTTCATATTCGGCAGAATGGGTAAGATAATTGGGGTTCACAGGAAGATGCACCTTTTTGATATTGATGTTTCTGGAGAAATAACATTTAAAGAATCTGAAACTCTAACGGCAGGAAATGAGATAACAGTGGTTGATACAGAGCTCTGCAAAATCGGTGTGGCAATATGTTATGACATAAGGTTTCCAGAGCTTTTAAGACTAATGGCAGATAAAGGTGCTGAATTAATAGCAGTCCCCGGTGCTTTTAATATGACAACAGGTCCAGCCCATTGGGAACCTTTGATGAAGGTCAGAGCAGCGGATAATCAGGTTTATGTTGCAGCTGCATCTCCTGCAAGGAATGAAAGTCTCTCATATGTGGCCTACGGCAATTCAATGATTGTTGATCCCTGGGGAGATATAATAAGCCGGGCTGATGCAGATGAAAAGATAATCTATGCAGATATAAATTTATCAAAGGTTGAAAGTGTTCGAAATGAACTTCCTCTCCTTAAAAACAGGCGTAAAGACATTTATGAAGTGTGTGAAAAATAGGGTAAGAAGTTGAATCTTAGTTTTAAATTTTATCCTAAGTTTAACTCTTAAAATAGAGTTAATTAAATCTTAAGATCTAACTTCTAAAATGAAATAAGGTTAATGAATGACTAAATCAACTATTTGATCTTCTTCAAAGCCTTATTTGCAGCCTTTTTAAATTCTTTATCCCCAGTTGCAGCTCTTCTGGCTTTTTTAATTGGATCAACAGCTTTTTCATCCCCAATATTTCCAAGGGCGTTGATTGCAGTAACCCTTACACCCCAATCCTCATCATTCAGTATATGAATAAGTGGATCCACAGCTTTTTTATCCTTTATTTCACCGAGAGCTTTAACTGCAGCCTTCCTGACACTCCAATTTTCGTCTTTTAATGCTTCTATGAGATGTTCAACCACGCTGTTATCTCCAATATCTTTAAGAGCAAATGCAGCATATTTTTGGACGTTGGCTTCATCTGATTTTAAAGCTTCAATAAGTGGTTCAACTGCAGGTTTCCCTATTTTAACTATGGATTTAGAGGCCTGGAATCTAACCTCTGGTTTTTTATCATTTAAAGCTCCAATTAACACGTCCAAGACTTTTTCGTCTTCAATGTTACCTAAGCTTTCTGCTGCTTCCTTTCTAACATCAGCATCTTCATCGTTTAATTTTTTGATAAGGGTTTCATAATCATTATCTACCATAATTTTCACCATTTAGTTTTATACCTATTTTTATACCATCTTTTGAAAAATATAATTTTTGAATGGTAAAAGTTCAAGTTAATTTATAATTAAGTTGTAGGTTAAATAATATTTTATACTACCTTAAAAAGAATTCCTTCAATATTACCTTAACATTTTACTCGAAATAGGTTAAGTAGTTTGAAAATTTAGTTTAATAAAGAGAGGCTAGCTCTAAAGATAGAGAGAGGCTAGCTCAAAATAGAAAGAGGAAAATCACACATGAAAGGCTACAACTTCAAAATTTCTTTAATTGCAGGCGTTTGTGTAGGTAGCATATTGCTCATGATCTTCAGGTTGCTTTCAATGCCCATAACAGGATTAATTCTTTCATTTGTTGTGGCAGGATTCGTTACATCCTTTCTGTTTTTACCTGAAGATAAATCAGATAGCAAGCGTAAAGGGAGCGCCGGTGCAGCAGCAGCTGTTATAATCGGTATTCTGGTTTCTGCGGTCTTCATACTTTACTACATGTTTTATTTGAAGGCAAATCTCATTCCATCAGCATCTTCAGACATTAATTCCGCTATTTACATAATTGCCATGTTGATTATAACTTATTTGGGCGGTTTTATACTTGGAAACATTGGTGGGGCCATAGGAGCAATTGTTGGAGATACAATAGACAAAATTTCCAAAAAATAAGTAAAAATAAGGTTGGATAAGAGGTATTTATCAAGCGGTTGAGCAGTAGATCAGTTTGAAATAATCCTTAAGTTTGAAGTAACCATAACGTCTACTCATAACTTTTCTTACCCTAATCCTTAAATAATCTTATTGAAATAGCGTTTCTTAATTGGAATAACTTATTTTACATGGAAACTATTTATTAATAGATTAAAATTCTTTTTCTCTGAATTGAAGCTGTCAGTCAGGGTCTGGCATGCAATACCATAGAATTTACCATTTTTTTCAAACCATACATCGTAATATATATGTGTTTCGTCCCCATAAAGGAATTCGTAAGCGGTAACTCCATCCACGGTGGTAACATTTTGGGATATGAACTGGTAACCCGGAGTTTTCTCGATGAGAGGGTAATTTTCATTCAGTTTATAAGCGTTCTCAAGTGTTATACCTGCAGTTAATGAGCTTCTTTTGCTTATGGTTACAGTTAACATTGTTGGATTGGCAATATCTGGAGCACTGTTATTATTTTGATTCATGGAGGAAGATGAAGTATTCTGGGAGATTGTATCATGACGGTTTATGGTCAGATTATCAGGTTCTGATAAAAACAAGGTTTCAACTGGGTTTTCGTAATCAGAAATAACCCAATTTTGGGGAAAATCAAATGATATTTCAGAATCATTGTAATGCTTCACATTCTCTCCGTAGGTTACATATTCTGGTGCCAAAACAACGTACGTTAAAATCGAAAGAACAGTAACAGCTATCAATATGGGAATCATAAGATGCTTTATTTTTAATTTTATCATTTTTAATTTCCTATTCTACAAAACTACTGGATTATGGAGATTTTAAAATTATTTTAATTGTATGATAGTTATGTATTTAAGTTAAATATTTGTAACTAAGTATAATATTTCTCATTATTTTTAACATTTTTTAACATTTTTTTGAAAACATTTGTTATGATGAATTTAGTTGATTGGCTTTATAACGAACTGAATTTTTATAAAAACATGAGACAGAAAATAACGTAAACAAACATTGAGATCCACATTAAAGAGAATTAAAAAATGAAAAACAACGAGATATATGGGGCAGAAATCGTTGATTTGGCTCTTGTTATCAGGAATAACTTGATTATATCTGATCTGCACCTTGGATACGAGGAAGCTTTAAATGCAGAGGGCATCATGGTTCCGAAATTCCAGTACCAGAAGATCATTGCAAGACTTGAAAAAATCATATCCCAAACAGACTGCAGCAGAGTGATAGTAACCGGTGATTTGAAGCACGAATTTGGAAAGATCACCCGACAGGAGTGGGGCGAAACTCTAAACTTCATAGAATTCCTTAAAAAACACTTTGAAGAAGTGGTACTGATCAAGGGCAATCACGACAACTTCACCAAATTCATAGCAAAAAAAACTGGTTTAGCAGTGTATGACAGTTTTTCAACCGGAGATTTTCTTTTACTGCACGGGGACAAGGTTCCAGTGAATGTTGAAAAAATCAGTGAAAACACGATTATAATAGGGCACGAACATCCATGTATTGGCATTAGAAGTGGGGAACGTCTTGAAAAAATAAAATGTTTCCTTAACGGAGGATTTAAGGGAAAAAATCTCGTGGTTATGCCGTCATTCAACTTCATAACCGAAGGATCGGATGTTTTACATGAAAAACCTCTCTCTCCTTTCTTAAAAAATAATATAATAAATGATTTTGAAGTTTTTGGGGTAGAAAACTTTGAAATATTATATTTTGGGAAAATAAAGGATATAATCCGGGTTAAAGAAAAGTTTTATTGATAGATGATTATTGATGGATAAATAAATCCACATAAATTAGAAATTTAAATTAAAATTAGAAATTAAGATGGAAATGATAGAAAAACAGAATAAAATCTACAAGGATAGTGAAATTTACAGTATTTTACACCCCTGGGTTAAAAAATGGTTTAAAAATAAATTTAAGACCTTTTCAGAGGCCCAACGATATGCTATAATGGACATACACTGTGGGGAAAATGTTCTGGTCTCGTCTCCCACAGGTTCCGGTAAAACCCTCACAGCTTTCTTATCCATTATAAGTGAGCTAACAAACCTTGCAGATAAAGGGGAACTTGAAGATAAGGTTTATTGTATTTACATTTCACCTTTAAAGGCATTGGACAATGATATTGAGAAAAACCTCGAAGAACCGCTTTTAGAGATTGAAAAAATCGCAGGCAGAGAACTTGGGGTTCGCAAAGCCGTGAGAACGGGTGATACTAATCAATATCAGCGCTCTAAAATGCTTAAGGTACCTCCGCACATACTCATAACCACCCCTGAAACATTATCAATTCTCCTTTGCGCTCCAAAGTTCAGGGAGAAACTTAAAGATGTTAAATACATTGTGGTTGATGAAATACATTCCCTGGCAGATAACAAAAGGGGGATTCACCTCAGCTTGACTCTGGAAAGGCTGCAAAACCTCGCAGGTCGCTTTACAAGGATAGGGTTAAGCGCAACGGTCCATCCCCTTGAGAAGGTTGCAAGTTTTCTTGTGGGATACGAGTACGGTGAGGTCCGAAACTGTAAAGTTGTGGATGTTAACTACATGAAACAGTTGGATATGAAGGTGTTGTGTCCTGTGGAAGATATAGTGGAATCTGATCCTGAAGATATAAACAAGGCACTTTACAACTTACTTCACGAACTTATAAGTGCCCATAAAACAACTTTGATATTCACAAACACCAGGAGCGGAACAGAAAGTGTAGTTTTTAACCTCAAAAAGAAATTTGAGGATAAATATAATGATGATAATATAATGGCCCATCATTCATCACTTTCAAAGGAGCTGCGTCTGGAAGCAGAGAACAAACTAAAAGAAGGAGAGCTAAAAGTTGTTGTATCATCAACATCCTTGGAGTTAGGAATAGATATAGGCTACATAGACCTTGTAATACTTGTAAGCTCTCCAAAATCTGTTTCAAGAGCACTTCAACGTATAGGAAGAAGCGGTCACAAGCTGCATGATAAAGCCAAGGGAAGGATACTGGTTGTGGAAAGAGACGACCTTGTGGAATGTTCTTTGATCCTAAAAAATGCTTTGGAAGGAAATATAGACGAAATACATATCCCTGAAAACTGTCTGGATGTGCTCTCCCAGCAAATCTATGGAATGGCCATAGAACATAAATGGGATATAAATGATGCTTATCGGCTCATTAAAGGGAGTTATCCCTACAGAAACCTCTCACAGAACGATTTTGTAAGTGTTTTAAGTTACCTTGCAGGTGAATATACGCGTTTAGAGGAGAGGTATGTTTATGCCAAAATATGGGTTGATTACGACACTAAAATGTTTGGAAAACGTGGGAAGCTGGCTAGAATGCTTTATTCAACAAACATAGGCACAATACCGGACAGATCCGCGGCCAGGGTCAAGTGCAACGGCCAGATTGTTGGACGTATCGAGGAAGACTTCATGGAAAAACTCAGAAAGGGCGATACATTCGTTCTTGGGGGGAAAATATATCGTTTTAATTATGCTAGGGGTATGATGGTTAACGTAACTCCATCATCGGGTCCACCAACTATTCCTTCATGGTTTTCGGAACAGTTGCCCCTATCATTTGACCTTGCAATGTCAATCCAGAATTTCAGGGCCATAATGGAAAACAAGTTTCTTCATGAAAAAACCAGAGAAGAAATAATTGAGTTCATCCACGAATATCTTTATGTGGATTACAACGCTGCAAACTCCATTTACAGCTACTTCCAGGAGCAGTACCTTTATGCTCAGATTCCAAGTGCCAGAAAACTCCTTATAGAATTTTATAAGGGTTACGGAGGTCGAAAATTCGTTGTTTTCCACACACTCTTTGGAAGGAGGGTTAACGATGCACTCTCAAGGGCTGTGGCCTATCTGCTTGCAAAGAAATACAAAAGGGATGTAATGATCTCAGTTTCAGACAATGGGTTTTACCTCAGTTCAGACGGTAAAATTGGAGGTTTTGAGGCATTTAAAGAGTTAAAATCGGATAATATTGAGGAAATTCTGGTCAAAGCCATTGATAAAACTGAAACTCTTGCAGGAAGGTTCAGGCACTGCGCAGGCAGATCCCTGATGATACTGCGCCGTTACAAAGGAAAGGAAAAAAGCGTCTCCAGACAGCAGGTTAAAGGTAAAATACTCCTGAAATTTGTTAAAGAACTTGATGAAAACTTTTCAATACTTAAAGAAGCTCGACGTGAAGTTATGGAAGATTTTATGGATGTAACAAATGCTAAAAAAGTTTTAGAAATTCTAGAAGAAGGTAGAATGGAAATAAAACAGATAAACACGACTATTCCATCACCTTTTGCATTCAACCTTGTTGCCCAGAGTTATTTGGACGTTTTAAAGTATGAAGAAAGGATAGAATTCATAAGAAGGATGCACCAGGCGATAATTAAGGAAATTGGTGGTTAAATGTTTGATATCTTTTCTTTATTTCTTTGACAGTAAATCCTTCATTCTTTGATACTAAATCATTTTACTTAAGGTTTTTAGTGAAATGCTTTTTTTTAAATATTTTTTTAACTAATGGAAATTTTTCAATTTCATCTACTAATTATATCACTTTATCAGTTAAATGAATAATTTTTTAATCAAACAATTCATTTTTGTTTAGATCGTTTTGTTAGAATGTTTTTAAACATAATTTTAGATTTTAGGAAGTTATCTGAACGATCTATTATATGATTTGATAATTAGTTTTACACTTGCAATTGATGTCCGTTATTTTTTGTAATGATCATCTATGATAAATAATGAAAATTTTCATAATTTTATCTGTATATTTCGTTCATTTATTCATTACCTTCGTTCATTCATTACATTCTTTTTTGGAATATGTTTACCACGTGTTATTTTAGCGGAAACTGTTGTTCTTTGTGGAATATTCTCATCATCTCATTACCTCCCTCTCGGAACTCGTAATCCACTTTAACTATTTCCACATCTGCTGTTTCTTTAAGGTCTGCCATGATCTGACTTACGAATGATGATTTTTCATTTTTATGTTTAACCAGAGGATATATCCTGACTTCATTGGATACCCTTAACATTTCTTCAATGGATTTAAGATGGAACTCGTAGTCTAATCGGTGATCGTATATAAAAAGGAGGTGTGAACATAAAGCAAGATTAAAACTGTGGTCATTAAATGGAATATGGGTTAAATCTGCTTTAACGTAGTTTTTACGGTTTATTTTGTAATCTTTACCGAATTCACGGCAAGCGATCATGCGCTGGTCTTGTAAATCTTTCAGATTCCTGAAAAAATCCCAAATGAAATGGTTATCAACATCGCTTAGAGCATTAACCAAAATTTTCAGGTGTTTTTGACATTTTTTCTGGAGAATATCAGCTTCTTGGTCGTATAGGATGTCCACAGCAGTTACATTACATCCCTCACCGTTCATATGGGCTGTAAATGAGCTTGCGCCGGCAGCACAGTCTAGTAATATTTTCTTATCTAAATCGTTTTTCTTTAAATTGAACATTTTCATATATTCTGCGTGGCTGCGACCTATGAATATGGGCCCATTTATTTTGAATTTGTTTTTCATTTTATCCTCCTTTTATTTGTTGTAAATTCATCGGTAGTTATACCTCATGTTCTGGAAAATATTTTCTTATTAAAATAATCATTTTTTGCGATGTTTTATTTACAAATATTCCTATTTAGTTAGGCATATGTATACATAAAACTTCCCAGATGCTCTCATACTTTTGTTTTATATATACATGCCTGTAGAACTTTAAAATAAGTAAAGGTGTGTTGTATGGATAAAAAAGATGAAAAAAAACTTAAAAAAGGTTTTGTAAGAGGGAATTATAGTGAAACGACAAGATAAGTTATAAACAAGCCCTAAAACAGTATTGTTGTCTTCTAAATAAAACGATTACTGAACTAATTTATGAAGCTGATGCTGAAGAGGAAGCTCATATCAGGCTTAAAAATAGAGAATATCCGGATTATATAATTCAATTCAAAGAACACAATAAGAACATATCTTTCAGCAGTTATTTCTCTTTATGATACAAATGACATATTTCCACCTAGAATAACTCTTCCTAAAGGAGATATTGGTCTTGAAAAGAATTATGGACACCTTTTAACGAAAAAAGAAATTAAAAAACTTATAGATGTTTCAAATTCAAGGGACACAGCAATAATTTACACAATGGCCCTTACAGGTATGAGTCAAAATGAGATTAAAAATTTAACAATAATAAAATTCTTAGAATCGGCCTCAGATGCAATTAAAAAGAGGATAAACAGTTTAGATGATTTATTTAATTATGAAGATGAACTAACCAAGGACACAATTATAACCCTTGAAATAACAAGACAGAAGATTAATTATCGTTATCATACATTCTTACCACCTGAAGCCACCAAAGCAATAATCACTTATCTTCATGAACGTTGTAGCCATCCTGATAAACGGATACATCCTCAAGGAGTTAATGGACCTTTATTTGTAGTGAATAAAGGTATGTACATTGGTAAAAAAATAACCAGATCTGCAATTAGTGGAATATATCAAACCAGAGGTGTAAAATCAGGATTTGAACATAGAGAAGGTTCTTACAGAGCTTGGAGAAGTCATGGGATGCGAAAATATTTCATGTCAACAATTATTAACAAAACACATAATCATGACCTTGCAAATTACCTTGTAGGACATACTATATCTGCAACTGAGAGAGCCTACTGGTTTGCAGATCCCAAGGAACTTAAAAAGGAATATCTAAAAGTTTTACCTTACCTTTCCCTGGATGGTGCAGAAGTTAAGGATGTTAAAACTGAAGAATTGAAAAAATATGAAACTGCTATGGATGAGTTTGAAGATATAAAACGAGAAATGGAAGATTATAAAGAGTTTGCACCATTAATAAAGGTTTTCATGGAAGATGAGGAGATTCAGAAGCGTGTTGAGGAACTTTTGAAGGATAAATAGAATATTTTTTTAGGATTATGGTGTGCAAAATTTGGTTATCAGTGAAACTGTTTATTTTGGGTTTATTTTTAATTAGAACTCCTATTTTTTTTTAAATTGGTTTTTGTCCATTATAATTATCCGTATTTTTAGAGTAGAATCGGAAGTTTTATATTTTGTAAATGTATTACTTTGATCTGGATATGAAATATGATATTATACGTTTAATCGTATAATTACAATATAAAATCAGTTAAAAACTGATGTTTTCACAAATCCTTTTTTAATTATCCTTCCTTTTGTGAATATTTGTGAATAATAATGGCGGTTTTTCCATTTTATACTATAATATTCTCATACCCAGAACGAGCATAAATAAGGTGAAAAAGACCAATGAAAAACCAACAAATACTTCTCAAAATTCCATTAATTCTCCTGGCTGTTGTGGTCCTATTCTCTTTTGGTGTTAACAGTGCAGCCGCAGCCAATACATCCACAATCTATGTTAATACCATAGGAAACAATAATTGGGACGGACAATCTGCAATATGGGACGGTACAAGCGGACCTAAACAGACCATAACCAATGCCACAGGTACTGTTGCAGAAAACGGAACAGTATACATAGCACAGGGAACCTATAAAGAATCTGGAATACACATCAACACCAACATGACCATTATAGGTGAAAGCCAGCAGAATACTATAATCAACGGAGTAAAAAGTGGAAACTCAATATTCCTCATTGCAAAGGGAGTTAATGTCACTATCAGCAATTTAACACTCACACAAGGCCAAAGCAATAATGGTGGTGGTGCAATTTACAACAATGGAACATTAACAGTAACCAACAGCACATTCACAGACAACAACTTACTCACTGGTTTTGGTGGAGCTATTTTCAATCAGGGTGGAACTTTAACGGTGACCAATAGTAGATTCAACAATAACACCGCACAGATTGGTGGAGCTATCTGCAGTAGGTATGGTAAGGTAACTCTTACAAGTAACATATTCAACAATAACATAGCGCAGTTTGGTGGTGGAGCCATCTGCAACTATGAATGTGACTTAACAGTGGCAAACAGTACATTCAACAACAACATCGCAGATTGGACTGGTGGAGCCATCATGAATTTTGGAAATTTAACGGTAACTAACAGTACATTCAACAACAACACTGCACAGACTGATTGTGGTGGAGCCATCTGCAACTATGACGCTAATTTAACAGTGACCAACAGCATACTCAACAACAACACAGCCCCAGTTGGTGGGGCTATTTACAATGGTGCCGATGATTCTTCTGGTGATTTTAGTTCTGTTGTTAATTTCAACTGGATTGTTGGAAATAGTCCGAACAACAGTGAAATCTACAGTACAAATGGAACAATAGACGCTACGCTTAACTGGTGGGGTTTAAATGTTGATCCATCAAGTTTCGTGGCAAGTAATGTTACTGTCACACCTTGGTTAGTTTTGAATGTCACAGTGGATCCTACTACCATATTGAATGGTGGTAATTCAACTGTAACTGTTGATTTATTACATACCAATAATGGAACAATTCAGGACCCTACAAATGGTCATGTGCCTGATGGTATACCAGTAAACTTCAGCACTTCTGTTGGAAGTCTTAACCCCGTATCAACTACTTTGATTAATGGACAAGCCACAACAACTTTCACAGCAAATGATACAGCACTTATAACAAGTACAATCGATAATCAAACGGTTTCATCCAGCATCATAGTAGATCAGGCACCAAGTAATGTCAATGTGATCAATGTGAATAATTTCGCTGGTCAGAATGTGACATTAACGGCCAACGTAACAGATTACTACGGTAATCCAATTAACGGTGGACAGATTAACTTCACAGTAGGCACAACCCCTGCAGGCACAGCAAACGTAAAAAACGGAATTGCTAACTTGAATTGGACTATTCCATCAACCTGGACTGTAGATTCTTACAGTATAACAGCTAATTTCGATGGAACTGGAACTAATTACGCAAATTCAACCAACACTGGAACCTTAACAGTAAACCCAACACCAACAACTGTTGTTGTAATCAATTTAATTAAGTTAGCTGGTCAAAATGTTACCTTAACAGCCAACGTAACAGATTACTATGGTAATCCTGTTAATGAAGGAAATGTTACATTCGTAGTTAATGGAACCAGTACAAACCCAGTAAACGTGACTAACGGTACTGCTACCTTGACCTGGTTGATTCCATCAACTTGGAGTGTAGGTGATTACAACATTACTGCAAATTACCTTGGAACTGGTAATTACACAGTTTCAAACAGCACAGGAACCTTAACAGTGACTCCAATACCTACAGTAACTGTAGTTGACCCTGCAAACAACGCTGTGAACATTGCAGTAAATAAGGTGATCAAAGTCACCTTCAACAAAGCTATCAAAAAAGGTAATGGTTGGATAGAGCTTACCACTAGTAATGGTACTGTTGTGCCAAGCACATTCTCTATAAGTGATAATGTATTGATTGTAACAAGTAACAGCACTTTAACTCACGGAGTTAAGTACAATGTGCTTATTCATACAGACAGTGTGACGGATCTAACTGGTGATATTGTGGCTGGTTATGTATCCCGTTTCACCACGAGCTCGGATGTTACGGCCCCTACTGTGAAAACAGTGAACCCTATAAACAACGCTGTGAACGTTGCGGGGAATAAGGTGATTAAAGTTACATTTAGTGAAGCCATCAAAGCAGGTAATGGTTGGATAGAGCTTGTAACTAGTAACGGCACGGTTGTACCAAGTACATGGTCTATCAGTGGTAATGTGTTGACTGTAAAGGCTAACAGCACTTTAACTCATGGCGTTAAATATATGGTACTTATCCATACGGGCAGTGTAACAGATTTGGCTGGTAACAATGTGAAAGGCCATGTATCTCGTTTCACTGTGGAAACTGTTGCACCTATTGTGAAAACAGTGAACCCTATAAACAACGCTGTGAACGTTGCTGGGGATAAGGTGATTAAAGTTACCTTTAGTGAAGCCATCACAGCAGGTACTGGTTGGATTGAACTTGTAACCAGTAATGGTACAGTGGTACCTGTTAAATGCTTTATCAATGGTAGTATGTTAACCATAACACCAAGCAATGCCTTGAATAAAGGAGTTAAATATATGGTACTTATCCATACAGGTAGTGTAACAGATTTGGCTGGTAACAACGTAAAAGGTTACGTGAGCCGTTTCACAGTTCAAAACTAAATTATTTCCCCTTTCTTATTTTTTTTTTAGAAGCATTTTTTTGAGTTTTTAATGTTCTGAGTATTTTGATAGAAAAAGTTGAAATAAATTTTCAAGAGATAAATTTTCACATTTGGCTGGAGAATGTGAGCATACAATTTTTATAAAAAATAGGGTTTATGGTTATTTTGGAGTGAGGAGGAAGGGAGGCCCCCCTCACAAGGAATATTTCGACATTAAATAACAAACAGATTATTGTAATATCTATTATATAAAAGTTATGTTAATCTGTACCTTAATCTCTCAAGACTTTTCGGGATCTGCCTATCTTTTTTAATAATTTATTTATATTAAATTAATAATATCTTATATGGGCGATATTATGTTAAATTCTATAGATAAAGTCAAAATAACTTTCCAGGAGATAGATCCTCACTTAAAAAAGGAGTTACACTTTGAAAAGGGTAAAAATAATGTAAAAACCATAAAGATAGATGGTGAAAATAGATTTATTGAAATTGAATATGAAGAAGATAATAAATGGGATGGAACATTAATTCCTTTTTCAACTGTTAAAACAATTAGTTATAAAACAAATAAAATAAAATCTCTTCTCCTTGGGAATATAGACCCTTTTTAGAACATAAATTTTTCTTTTAAATCTGAAACTTGTAAAATAAGTAAATTATGATCCTTTTCAACTAATTCAACATATTCTTGAAACGCATTGTCAAATGTAACTTCTTTATCTTGATGCTCTAGATTTTTTGTAATTTTAGTTATAGTAAAATCTAAATATTCCTCGAAAGATTCTTTATATTCCGAATCAGGGGCCACTTTATCAACTAAAAATCTTTTAAATAATGCCATTTCAACATCCACATCATCTATTGTTTTGTTTTCAACAATCTTAACTAACACTGTTCCCAGAGCGACATCATTTATTGTTTTGTTTTCAACTAATTTGACTACCTCTTTTACAATTTCTTCCATATCCTCCTCTGCATCCAATATGGTTCCCCCATTTATAATTAAGTTTTCTCAATAAATATGCATAAATTAATTACATCATATTAATATGTTTCTAGTGAGTAATATGGTTAAATTTTATAAACAAAGTCGAAATAACTTTTCTAGATTTAAAAAGAGGAGTTAAACTTATGAAAAAGGTAAAAAACATTAAACTAAAATCAAAAAAAATGCGTATTGGGATGACCTCTTTGAATAATTTATTTTATAAATTTAGTTTGAGTAATTGTCTTGTCCTCTGCTTGTTAAGTAACCTCCAAGAGCAGCTAAATATATGATAACGGGATATGCGACGAATCTTTCATTGCCCCCAATACCAAGATATGCGACGAATGGATTAGCAGTTCCAGAACCTAAGATAATTAATATTAAAACAAGTATAAATGACATTAAACCCATTACTAAGGATACTATAACCATAGGGATATTTAATTTTAGTCTGTAGCTGAATAGGGTTGCAAGGCTTCCAAAGAGGAATGTTATCAGGGCAAAGAGTAGATGTGTATTTCCAGTATACTGGGGGAATAATCCAACACCTATGGCTCCTGCTGAAGAAATAGCAAGACAAACTGAGAAAAGGCGGGAACCACCACTTTTAAGGATTAAATAAACCGCTGCAAGACTTAAAATTCCGAAAAGTATAACACTGATATTAAAGATGATGGCTGATGGTTCTACAAGAGGTATGGATCCTCCAAGTGTGCTCAATGTGTTTTTTGCAATGCTATAACCTGGAAACTGAGTTTCTGCCAGGTTAACTGCTAAAAGATACTGTAAAGAGCCTATGAATAATATAATTCCTGCAATTTTATAATATCCTTTTTCTTGTATGTTTTCATTTTGAACTTTCATGAACTCACCTTAAACCTATCCCTTAAATATTTAAAGAAATATTTTTTAGATAAAGAAGTTGTTTTGTTGAGGTCATCCCAAAAGCCTATCTGTTAAATGACCTTATATAAAGTTGTTATTTAACTGGTTTTATTTTAAAATTTGTCTCATAGTTTCAGAATCTGCAAAAAATAAGGGCAAATAAAGCTTTAAATTCAAAAATAAGTAAAATTATATATATTAAAATTAATCATTTTTTTTAAATAAATGAACCTTAAACTGGAAAAAGCAGTATTTATATTAAGTTTTGAGTGAGAAGGAAAGGAGGTCCCCTTCTCACAACACCAAAGTTTTTAGGTAACAAAATGCTTATCAATTATATTACTACTTATATAAATGTTATGTTACATTTAGTTAAATCTGGATAAAAAAAGTTATTTTTTATGGTAAAATTTAGCGTGAGAGAAAAAGAAATTCCCCAAAATCAACTTCCCCCACATATCAACCAATCTTCTCAAAAAAAATGGTCAATCCTAGTATATATACAAGAAACTATTTAAGTATTCAAATATTTCTTCGTTTCCTTATCAAAATCAGAAACATAATCCTGATCCTGTATCTTCCGATATTTCTCATACTCCCTAGATGCAAGCTTTTTTGCAATTTCTGCTGAAACTTTACCCGCATTATTCAATATAGATTTTAAAAATAAAATTTAAAAATAGGTTAAATGTAAGTTAATCCTTAAATTCATTCGGTTATGATTTGGCATCCATCAGCTTCAACTATAACAGTATGTTCAGCTTGAGCAACCCATGCATCGCTTTTTTCCTTGAGAACATGGTAAGGATAAACTGCCCTTGAATCTATAAGCTTTCTCATGGCTAACCTGTTCTTGTTACCGTTGAAACGTTCCATAAGCCACCTTCCTGCAAATTGAAGATTTCCATAATCTTCTTCAATGGTATCAAGGAGTTTTCTGGCTTGATGCATACGCAGCGGCCTGTCACGCAGAAATTTAAAGATGTAAGCATCTTTCATATCTCCCACACGACCCACACCATTGGTCACGAAGGGTTCTATTGCAAGAACGTCTCCCTCTTCGATTTTATGATCATTTTTTTCCCTGACATTGGGAACTGAAATTCCTGCGTGGAGTATCCACTGATCCATGCTGTGGCCTGCGAGGTCTGATACAGATTGCAACCCTTTATTGTTTATTGTTTCCTCAATTACTGTTCCAATTTTACCTATCTCCACACCATCCCTCACAGTACTTATGGCATTTCCAAGGGCTTCTTGAGCTGTTTCAATCATTTTAAAGTGCAGATCAACTTCTTCAGAGGTGCTATTTTCTAGGGAATCCCCTTCATCCATTCCAACCAGAACACTAATGGCCGAATCTGCAATATACCCATCTACATGGGCACCAAGGTCAATTTTAACAAGGTCACCTCTTTTAAATCGTGTTTCATCTCCTTCAGGTGATGTGTAATGGGCAGTGATCTCATTTATTGAAACATTGCATGGAAAAGCGATTCCCCCTCCAAGTTCTGTTATATTACCTTCAACAAACTTAACAAGGTCTAATACCTTCATATCTTCTTCTATGTAATCTACAGCCATTCCTCTAACTTTTGATACAATTTTTCCCGCTTTTTCATACTTTTCAATCATACAATCACCTATAAATTCCATTCTTAAAATTTAATAGTCTTAATTCAAATATCTTGTTTTGATTTTTATTTCATGCAAAGAAAATGCTAAAAATCAGCAATAATAGCATCTAAATTATAAAAATTAGTATTTCAAGTAACATTTCTATTACCCTCTTTTTGAACTATCCGGAAATTCCGGATAGTTGAAGTTTCACTTAATTCTTCACTCTCAAAGATATTTATCAAATGTTCATTAACTGTTCTAACGTTAACATTAAACAATTCTGCCATTGTTTTCTGTGTTAATTACAAAGTTTCATCTTTAAGAAGTACTTCAACAGTTGCAGCACCTTCATCACCAGTATAAAGGACGATTTCACTTTTTTTAATCTATTCATTATCAGAACTCATAATTACAACCCTACCACTTCATTTGTACATTGGAACAGTTTTAATTGTAGGGATAGTTAAAAAGTGAAATTTCACACTCACCATTCATTCTGTAATTGATCTGACTGTGAAGAAGTTCCTTCTACCTTTTTTGCTTGAGATAAGACTTGTCAGCACAGTGATGATGAATATACTCAGACAAAATATTCCTACCTGTGTAAAGAATCCATATGGTGCAGAGTAGCCAAAAATATTCACAAAAGGCATAGCAATTATTGGTGATAAAAATTGTCCGGAGTAGATCATCATGTTAAGTACGATGATGTATTTATCACGATCTTTATCCGGTGCTATGGATGGAACCCATGTGCTGCTTGCAGCTATTGTGATCCCCATTCCAAAACCGCAGAATGATGCTCCAATAATGAGAAATAGTGTACTAGATGCAATGGATATAATAAGGAATCCCAGGCTTTCAAAGAGGAAAAATGCCTCCAAAATATGTGCAGGTTTTATTTCAACACTTCGCCCGTAGAAAATTCCAGCGAATGTCTGGAGAATGTTCATGGCTGTAATTATGATTCCAGAAATGAAGGAAGATCCAACTGCAAGTACTTCAACGTAGAATGGCATCTGAACAGTCATAATGTAGAGAAATACCATTGAAAGAAATGGAAGAACAAAAATTAAGATGAGTTCTGATTTTGGAGGGGCTTGTTTATCAACTTCAACTGTGTCAGCATTCAGAAGGGCTGCTCGCTGTTGCATTGGATGAGCAGAGTCTTTTTCAACTGTAACTTTTTTTGTCCTTTTTTTCGTAACTTCCTTAATTTCAGGGATAAATAGAAATGCAAAGGGAAGAATAATGAGGGAAAACAGGTAAAGCATGAAAGGCAAACGCCATCCTATATCTGCAAGGTAACCTGAAGCAAATATGAATATCGCAGCACCTAAACTCATACTTGCCGATAAAAATCCCATAAATTCGCGCCTTTCATTGCCATGAAAATAGTCGGCTGCAAGCGTCATGGTACATACTGTAAGTACACCAACAGCCACAGCTAACACTACACGACTTACCATAATGGCCCAAATATTATCTAAATAAAGCCCCCCACTTCCACCTATTGCGTACAAAACCAATGAAACTAAAAATATCCTCCGTTTACCCACCTTACCAATTAAACCACCGATAAATGGTGACACTATGATTATACTCAACGCAACAATGGTCAAAATGAAAGGAGTTATCACTGCAATGGATGGAACTGCCGCAAAATATGCCTGTATTCTTGGAAGGTCAGGAGATATCAGGGCTCCTGCCATAATAGTCAGCATTCCAGAAAGCAGCAAAACTGTCTTTGTCATCTTAGGATTCTTTAAAAAAATATATGTTTGATTTTCAGCTTTATACGTGCTCATACTATTGTTTCCTTTAAATTTAATTAATTCTAAGCTAAGATATCTTCATAGTAACGTTTTTAGAACAATTACTGTGAAGAATTACTGTTATATATAGTTTCTTGAAAAAAAAGCAGATTATAGAAAAATTAGAACATTTGAATTTGAACAAACGATTAATTAATAGAAAACTGGTTTTAAAGGTTACATTAATTATTTAATTAAAATTAATAATGTTCTACCATTTATCTTGTAAAGAAAAATTCAATTAATAATTAAATAATTAATTAATAATTAATTAATAAATAAGTAAAAAATCAAGGGTATCCTGGAAGCCGTATATACCGTATATTTGTATATACAGTATATACCAAAATTCAGTGAGCTTCGATCTCAAGGTCAATTAATAATTCGTTTTTTCTAATTTTAATAATTCAACTTTTCTAATTTCAAGTAATCTAAAAGATAATATCTAAATGCTTAAAATTATACTGGAATACAAAGTTATATGTATATATGAAGACTTAATCCTATTTAAGTCTAAAAGCTTTTAATCTCTGCGAATTTTATTATAATAAAAAAATCTACTTTTTTTGAAGGTTTAATCGATTTTTGGATGCATTTTTTGAATTTAATTCGTTTGTCGTAGTTATATATCCTCAGACCTTGGTTGATCTAGCTAAAATAACCATTCAATGATTTTATTTTTTAGATTTGGTTCTATTTGGTGGTTTAATTGTAAAATTAGGCATGGATTGAGGTGATTGTATAAGGGTCATAATTACAAGGTTTAAGCATGCCCTTTTTCCTAAAATGGGCTCTAAACAGGTTTATTTTGGAAAAATAAACCACAATATTTATATATGATGTTCAAGTGAGAGTTTGTTGTCCAAAAAGGCGGTTGTTGTTATACAACAATCAGGATACGGAGGCGATAGGATTAAGGGAAAAATTAAGTATTCGTTGATATTGGCATTATGTGCTATGTTCAGTGTTCTGCCATTTTCAGTGGCTGCTGACTCAGCAAGCACAGTAAGTACCAATTCAACTCAAAATGTAGTCGGGACGAATAATACAGTTTCTGACTATGGTTTATCAATCGGAGATAGCGGAGATAAAGTAGTAGAACTACAAAAATGGCTTAAAAATCAGGGATACTACGTTGGAGCAATCGATGGAAGCTTTGGTCCTTACACTAAACTAGCTGTTGAATATTTCCAGACAGATTCAAACATAGTGGTGGACGGATGGGTTGCAGATCAGACAGTAGGTGCAATGAACGACCTTACAGGTACCACAACATTCACACTTTCCCAAAGCGGAAATGACTCAACCACAGACACAACCAGCGAAGCTACAACTAGCAAAGCTACAACCAGTAAAGCTACAACATGCAAAGCTACAACCAGCAAAGTAACAGCTAACGCTACAACCAGCAAAGCTACAACTTCAAAAGTTACAGCTACAACTACAACCAGCAAAGCTACAACTACAACCAGCAAAGCTACAACTTCAAAAGCTACAACTACAACTTCAAAAGCTACAACCACAAGTTCAAGCACTCTTTCTGAGATTCTTGCAAGTGGAGCAAAGTACGGCTACAGCCATTCAGCCAGCACAGCAGCTGCAATGGAAAAGATTGGAAGCGGTGACTGTTGGGCAATGAGTGACTACCTGTACGGCAAACTTTCAGCAGCAGGTATCTCATCAAGAATAGTTCAGTACAGCACAGCATACTCATCAAACCACAGGTCAGTTCAACTGTACCAGAATGGTGCATGGGTAGATGTTCCATACTCAAGCTACGGCTACAACATGTTGTTCAAGGCAACTTCAAGTAAGCCTGGAATGACAGTATTAGCAAGTTGTTAAATAGTAAACAAATATACAGCAGAAACATTTTGAAATTTAATATTTCATCAAATGTGAAAGCAATCAGGTGAGAAGAGTTTTTTAGGTACAACCTACT
The DNA here is from genome assembly GCF_000214725.1 of Methanobacterium paludis. Taxonomy (NCBI): domain Archaea; kingdom Methanobacteriati; phylum Methanobacteriota; class Methanobacteria; order Methanobacteriales; family Methanobacteriaceae; genus Methanobacterium; species Methanobacterium paludis. The sequence continues at coordinate 851,082 of NC_015574.1, forward strand.
AACTCTTATATCCTTTTTTTTATTGAACTTCTATCGAAATTATCTTTTTTCATCGATCCTTTTTTTATTGAAATATTTATCATCCTTTATTTGAAATTAATCATTTATAATCCCATTTTTTTATACATAATAATTGAATCTATTTATCAAATTTATTTTAAAACGAATTTTTATTTTAAAACTAGATACTGCATTAAGAAAGCTTTATAAAATCTCTTTTCAAGATTTTTTTGTTTCATGATCTTAACTAACTGAACTAGTAATTAATTGAAGTAAAATGTAAACATTGTATAAAATATGGTACTTTTTTTGTAAATCTTATATCCTAATAAATTAAGATCATTAACTTAGAGGTTCTTCTGCATGTCTAAAAATAAATCTTTTTTACTGGATGTTGAAATTTCATCAGATTACGTTGGTGAAATACTGAATTTTATATCCAGAAACTACCTGCAAAGGCAGCCTGAAAACTTCAAAGACATCCATAAAACCAGAAACGGATTATTCTTTACAGTATTTGATAAGGAACTATGGAGTGTGGATGTTATGCTCAAGGCGTCCAATCCTATCGCTGTTGATATGCAGGTATCTCCAGACACACCTGACCATATTTTAGATGAGCTAAGAGAGGATCTTCTCCTTGTAGTTAAGATTTATGAGGAGAACATAAACAACTCCACTTTATACTTTGCATGGGTGGAAGGGGAGGATATTATCCCTGAAGAATTTCCTACCGCTCGAAAACGGCTTTCAATTAGAATGTTAACAAGTAACTTACTTTTATTGTACATTGTATTCTTTTTTGTTCTTATTGTTCTTTTCCTACTTTTTGGAGTATACGGGGTTTTTGGATTTATATTTATCCAGTTCTGCATAGTTTTACTGTCTGATAAAATATTCAAGCGAATAGGAAACTGGAAAATCACTGAAAAAAATCCTTACGTCCATATAGTGCAGTACAACCTTCCCAATGGGGAAATTGACCAGTTCAAAGAAAAATTTAATAAAGATGATATTTTGCAGATGAAAAAGGAGATATACAAGCGATCTCTGGCTGTAGGGAAAGAACCCACATGTGAGCTTGGTGAAGATGTGTTTGAAAGTTATGGGATGGTATGCAATCCACAGCACAGATCAAGTAAGGTTGTAAATGTTTACAAAATAGTTGAAACTGCAGTTGATAAATTTGGGCTACCAATGCCTCACATTGTCATCACCAACAACATGGTTCCCAATGCAGCGGCAACAGGTCCCAGCCCGAACAGAGGTGTGGTGATGATAACAACAGGTCTTCTGGTGCACCTTAAAGAAGATGAAATATTAAGTGTAATTGGCCATGAACTGGGCCATTTGCAGGGAAGAGATCCTCTGATACTATTTGCAATCGTATCAGGGGAATTTATTTTACGTTTAACAGTTTTACTCCCTATTGTACTCTTAGCGCCATTTTTATACATTATCGTGGTTATATGGTCAATATTTTTCGTTGCCAAGTTCTTTGAAGCCCGTGCTGACCTGGTATCTGCCATAAAAATAGGACATCCTGAAGTTCTTGCAGAAGCCCTCCGTAAGATAGGTTATCAACGTCTGGCCTATGAAAGAAAACCTTCAAGCAGAATTCCCAGCTGGTTAAGATGGGATACGCATCCTCCAATTTATTTCAGGATTGACAGGTTGGAAAAACTCAAAAAACCTGAAGATATCAAAAATCCGTTAATAACATCAATCAAAGATGTTTTTTCAGGTTTTAAAGCAGCTTTCGGACTTTGAACGTATTTGGGTAATAAAATTAGTTTATGGAATTGAAAAGAGGAAATTTATAAATATGACAAACTTGGATCTGATTAATAACTTTGGGGTGATAAAAATGAAAAAAACGCTTATTATCTATGAGAGTAAGTACGGGACTACAGAAAAGGTCAGCAAATATTTATCTCTGGTTTTGGGTCCTGCTTCCTATTGCAAAACCAGTGAATTTAGCGATCAATTTAAAGATTTTGACTTTATAATCATCGGATCCCCCATATATAAAAGAGAATTAAATCCAAGGGTATCAAAATTTGTTCAAGAAAACTTAAACTGGCTTAAAAACAGGCAAGTAGCCCTATTTTGCACGTGCTTAAATATTAAAGATGGAAACAAAAGTCTTGAAAAAATTGGAAACGAAATAGGAAATGTTTCAAATCTAAGGGCTCTTGGAGGAGTTTTAAAACTTGATGATCTAACCGATGAAGACTCTAAAGCTCTTGAAAAGTTCAGTGAAATGGTTGGATTTGATTTGAAAGATATGAATAAATTCAACCTGGATAATGTTATTGATTATGCCCTGGAACTCAAAAACATCAAGGATGAACTGATTGAAAAGATTCCTCAAACAAAACTTAAAGCTGAAATAGAAGAATTTTTATTCAGCCACAACACCTGCACCCTTTCTACATCTTATAAAGAGAGAGTAAGATCAACACCCATAGAATACAATTATCATGATGGGTCTATTTACTTGCTAAGCGAAGGCGGGGAAAAATTTGCCAATATCCTACTGAACAATAAGGTTTCCATGGCAATATATGAAGACTACACTGGAATGAACAATCTCGCAGGGATGCAGATAACAGGCCACGCTGCTATTACTCTTAAAGACGAAGATGAGTATGAAAAAGTACTTCAAATTAAGGGCCTGAACCCTGAATACATTAAAAAAATGCCTGTAAATTTGAATATAATAAAAGTAAAGATTGAAAAGATTGAATTCCTCTATTCAAAATTCAAGAACATGGGATATGAAGCACGGCAGATACTAAATCTAAATAACTAAAATATATCCTATCGCTTAATCATAGGCTCTCTTCCATTATATTTATGTTACTTTTAAAGCTGGGGTTTTAAACCACAGCTATTGTGTTCAGAGTGCACTGCTACTTGGATAAACAAGTACACTAAATTGATAAAACTTCACCCCCCCCAATTATCTTAATTCGATAATCATTTCCTTAACAAAGAACAATTTATATTATGGATCCCGAAGCACCATGGAAACAATTTAAGGGAAAAGAAACTCCTTCAACAGTCCAGTTAGATGATTCATTTTTTAAAATGGTTCCAAAAGGTTCTAAGGTTCTTGATTTTGCATGTGGGTGGGGGAGGATGGCTTTTAAGTTGCAGGAACATGGTTATGATGTTGTTGGTTTTGATATTAATTCAAATGCCGTAGAGAATGCTCGCAAACATTCAAAAAAATTCAATGAGTTATATAAAAACAGGGTAAGTTTTGATGTTGCAAATGCACGAGATCTGCCCTATCTTGAAGGTTCATTTGACGCATGTTTGATACAGGCTTTCATGACTGCACTGGTTGATGCAGAACACAGAAAAATGGTTTTAAATGAAGCTCGAAGGGTTTTAAAAAGGGGTGGACTTCTTTATCTGGCAGATTTCGGGCAAAGCTGGGACAATCCCATTTACAAAAAGAGGTACATTAATGATTTCCCTGAAACTGGGGAAATGGGAACTTTTATTGTAACAGAGGACGGCAGTCCAGAAAGCCCTGAAATTTTCAGAGCTCACCATTACACCAAAAAAGAGTTAATAGAACTTATCGAACCCAGATTTGAGATTGAAATGTTTAAAGAAACAGTTTTTACAACTTATCATGGAAATAAAACTAAGGGATTTATAATAATGGCCAGAAAAGGCTGATTAATTGAATATTTTATAATGAGAAGATTGTTTTTTTTTTATTGATTATTTTGAATAAATTTGTGAAGGATCATTTGAATACTAAACAAATATAGCTTAAAAATGAGATTAAGATAATATTAGGAGAAAATAAACTATGCAAAAGAAGGAAAAACTTCTCCAAACCATTAAAAGAATAGATGGACGGGGTTACAAGGCATATAATGATATTAAAGGAAGTTACGATTTTGGAGACTTCAAATTATACATTGACCATGTGCAGAGGGACCCATTCGCCAGCCCGTCACTTATCCTGGTGGAAGTTGAAGGTAACGATGCAGCGTTTCCAGCTGAATTTTTAAAAAGTTTCCATAGGATAGTGGCACTGGAAGATTATATATCCCGGGAATTTCATCATGCCATCGGCAAGTACGGTGAAGGAAGAAGTGGAAGCGGCCACAGCGGAGTTTTTCGCATTGACAGTGGTGCCCAGGAGATCCTGGAGAGAAGTTGCGTAAATATCAGCCCTCAAAAACTGGAAATCAGGTTTTCAATGGGATTACCTGCAAGGGGGCGAAGAGTTCTTGGTAAAGCAGCAGCCAGTATGTTCATGGAGATTCTCCCAAAAATTGTGGCTGATTCCTGTTTTTACAGAAGCTTAAATCCTGAGAAAGTTGCTAAAGAAGTGAAGACCTTTGAAGATGCCACTTATATAAGAAATCAACTGGCTGAATTGGGACTTGTTGCGTTTATAGCCAATGGATCAGTACTGCCCAGGGAAAGTGGAGTTTCAGACAGGCCAATGAAACATGCTGTTACATTCAAATCACCTGAATCTATGGAGGTAACCATTAAAACCCCAAATAAGGGTCCTGTTATGGGTATGGGTATTTTGGAGGGTGTAACGCTAATTGTGGGGGGAGGATATCATGGTAAATCCACCCTGCTTCATGCTGTGGAAAGAGGAGTTTACAACCATTTACCCGGTGACGGCAGAGAATTTGTGATAACACGTGATAGTGCAGTTAAAATAAGGGCAGAAGATGGCAGGAGAGTTGAAAAAGTAGATATTAACTCATTTATCCACAACCCTCCAATGGGCCCAGATACCCGCGAATTTTCCACGGAAAATGCTTCAGGCTCCACATCTCAGGCCGCCAATATCATTGAAGCCATGGAATCAGGGACAGAGCTTCTTCTTTTTGATGAGGACACTTCAGCAACCAACTTCATGATCAGAGATGAACGTATGCAGCGTTTGGTTGCCAAGGAAAAAGAACCCATAACTCCATTCATTGACAGGGTAAGGGAGCTTTATGAAGAACATGAAACATCCACCATAATTGTTATGGGAGGCTCAGGAGATTACTTTGAAGTTGCAGACACCATAATAATGATGGATAACTACAAGCCCCATAACGTCACTGAAAAAGCCAGAAAAGTGGCTGAAGACCTTCCAATAAACAGGATAAGGGAAGTTAATTCTGATTTTAAATTCGGCCACAGATCTCCTCAACCACAGAGCATAAAACCTTTCAAAGGAAGGAAGCTTAAACTGGACAGCCGTGGACTTTCAACAGCCCTTCTGGGCGGTGAAAACATTGATTTATCCCAGGTTGAGCAGCTCATTGATCCAAGCCAGACCCGCACCATAACCTACGCAATTTACTTTGCGTCCCAAAAACACATGGATGGAAAAAGATCCCTGATCGATGTACTTCAACTGGTTGAAAAAGACATTGAAAATAAAGGATTGGACGTATTAGCACTTAAAGGCCGAAAAAATCCTAATAATCTTGTTAAGCCTCGAATATTTGAGCTAGCTGCTGCCATAAACCGGCTGCGTAGTTTGGAGATGAAAAAAGTAGGATAATCAATAACTTTTTTATTTTAATCAATAATTTCTTTGGTTTATTTTTTTTAATTAATTATAAGAAAATAATAGAAAGGAGAGTTATAAACCCTCTCTTTCAATTGATGTCAATATCTTGGGGCGTTTTTAAATGGAAAATCACAGGGTTTAAGTAGTTTTCCTGTTTCACCAGTGGTTGTTCAACACTACGCTTGTGGGGTGTTTCTGCTCCTTGAGGAAATGCTGTTAATAACTCTTCTGGATTTTTGAGTGGAAATAGCCTTAAGTTACCTGCAATTTGTGTATTTATTCTTAACTCCTACTATTTCTCTTCCATTGCTTTTATATCTCTAGCTGCTTTTGCTATGGTGCATTTGTCGCTGTGTTCACTGCATTTAAAACATACATCTTCTTTTATTGCTTTTAAAGATTTTTCTATATCTTTTTCACTTACTTCTTTTCCGCTTACCCATTTTGGCATGTATATCACCAGAAATAACTATAGTAAATTACCATTATATACTTAATCGTCATCAAAATGTAGTAAATACATTTTAATAACGTCATTTTATACGTCTTTTTTAATAGATTTTAACAGGTTTAATAAGAAAAAATTCATAAAAAGTATATTCTTTAGTTATTAATGAAAATAAGAATTATCAATTGCAATATTTAAATTAAACAAAATAATAACGGGTTAAAACAGGATAAGGATAAACTAAGTTAAAACTTTAAAAAAATAGTAAAAAAAGGAGTAAAGTAAAAAGAAATAAAATTTTTAAAAAAGTGGAAAAACAAGATTAGTTAATCTTAATCTTCCACATCGATCATTTCTCCGTATTCTATCTCAAGTTGGCAGCCTTTAGGACCGCAGCAGAAATGCTGTAAATCGAATTGTACTAACACCTTTTCACCTCCACTCAGTTAAAAGGATATTTCCCTATAAATTGTACATTTTGTAAACTGTAGCTTTCTGAAACTCTGAATAATTTTGAACTAGGTTAAATTATTGTTATTCCTTTAGTGCCTCGTTAGTGGTCCTCAACGTATCATGAACTACACTGTAAAGTTTACATATAACCATTGTTATAATATCTATATATACTTGATCGTCATTAAAATATACTAAACTACACTTTTATACACAAAAGTAACCTTTTAAGTTGTGATAGAAACCTTTATTATAAGTTTTGATATAAATGTTTGTAATGAAACCTGAAAATAAAATTCACGATCAAGAAATTTTGGATATAAAAGAAAAGTTAGAGCTAATGCATAGTGACATAAAGCGAATGATGGAAAATTCCAATCAGGAATATCTAAATTTAATGATGGCCAACTTAAAGAAGGATTTTTTAAACTGTATAACAGGGTATGTCTCAGAGGATGTTGAATCATGCCTTGAAAGGGGTATGGTGGAAAAATGCTCAATGAGGGACACGTGTAAATCCAAATTCACAGATTTGCTGCAGTCAAACACAACTCTCATGACGCATGATGCTGTTCCTGAAGGAGATATAACTGAAGTTAAAGATACATTAAATAAAATGAGAGAGGGAGCTCCATTTGAAAAGTGTGAGGCATGTTTTTCTGAAGTTTACGACATCTTTGATAAACAGATGAAGTTCATGCGTTCACTTCACGTTCACAGCACAAACGATGAGAAGAAAAAGGATATTTCCAAGATTTCCGATGAAATTATGGTTAAGGAAGTTCTTGAACCATTATCCAATAAGCAGAGAATTCAAATTTTAAAATCGATGGCTTCGCAAACAAAGACTTTTTCTTCTCTTTCTGAAATAACAGGGCTCAAAGGTGGAAACCTGTTGTTCCACATCCAAAAACTTCTTGATACTAATATGATCCTCCAACGCCATGAACGGGGGGATTATATGATCACTGAGAAGGGATATAAACTTTTAATGTTACTTACAGAAGTAAATGAACTTTTAGGAGATATTAACCCCTTAACATTAACACAATAAAAAAATTATTTCATATAAAAATTCAGTAGGAAATTCATTCAATAAAGGAAATTCATTCAAATAATTGTTTCATAAATCCATAAAACCCTGCAATAAATATTATTCCATATTATTTCTTGATATTGGCCACCACAGTACACGGGGCGCTGTCTATTTCTTTTATCTGCCATGGTAAAACGATCACGTCATTTAGTTGATCTTCTCTGGAGATTATATCCAGATTCATATCTTCAATTAGAAGTAAAGGTTCGCCTAAATTTTTTTCTTCTTTAAATGCTGCTATATGGGATGTTTTTCCTAATTCTTCCTGTTGGTAGCCGGTAATGGAAACGCAGTCTATACCAAGACATTGAATACTTTTGAAGTTCTCCCTTATCCAGGGAATAACTTCTGGCGCTATTCCAGGATTATATGTTAGGTAAGTGTCAGGGTCATTTTTTCTGTATTTTCCGAAGCCTGTGCGGAAAAACAAACAGTCCACATCTTTCAGTTCAGCTTCAGACAAGTCTTCAATTTTTATAAGCTCTTCTTTGCCTTTAGGACAGTCCAGAATTAGGGGATTGTTGAATGTAAGCTCTTGAATGCTGTAATCAGATATTTTTCTGCCGGTTGGAATAAAGTGACGTGGAGCATCTATGTGGGTTCCGCAGTGATTTCCAACGGTGATAATGTATGTGTTGTACTCATCCCCCTTAGAAATCTGGTCGTTAGGGGTTATCGTTGGTTTGATTGTCCCTATATAAAAAGGGGTATTTTTATCAATAGTATAAGAAAGCAAAACGGATCTCATGTTATCACCATCTTTAATTCTATTTTTATTTATTTTTTAGTTATATGATCATTTTAATTAATCAGTTTAAAATAATTATTATACGGATATCAACTAGTCATGAATAAGAATAAGGATCAAAAAAACTTGATCCGTTGTGTAAAAAGTTAAATATTCTATTTAAATAAATTTTTAAATAACCTATTTTTTATCTATAAATGGGCCTAAAGTTAATACGCAACCTGCAGGGAATGTAAACATTTATATGGTTGAAATAAGTTACTGTATTAGTGTTCACATCTTTGTCAATTAGGATTGCATAAGTTGTAGAACGTCTGTGATTTTGATTGTATTGAAAATTATCTTGCTCCGGTAGTGTAGTCCGGCCAATCATTTTGGCCTCTCGAGCCAAAGACTCGGGTTCGAATCCCGGCCGGAGCATCTTTTTATATCTATTTTATCCTTTAATGTTTCTTGTTTTCCACATATTTGTTTAAAATATTATTATTTTTAACAACTTAAACTAATGACAATTTTTTTATTAGTAAATCAGTTTTATGTTGGATAGTCTTATGTTGTAACTCTTCAATCAGTTTTATTACTTTTATATGGTGGCAATGTCAAAGAGAAAGCTTTATATAGAAATATAACAATCGTTATATTGTGGAGTTATTATAACGATCGTTATATTAAGGTCGATGTTCCTTGAAAAATTGATATCTCTTTAGATATTGAGAAATCAGATTTGCAGAGAATATAGAATCATCCACAAAATATGCAGTCCATGCTTCGCCATGAGAAACCATTCTTAATTGGATTTTGGATTAAGTCCAATTTCCTTTTAAGAAAATATATTACATCTTCAGAGGTGTTAAAAAATGTGTAACTGTGAATAAAAAGTTTAAAGTCCAAATCGGAGGAAGTTTCAATCGAAGAATATAGGAATAAATCCTTGAGAGGTGCTCGAGATGTGTTGTAATTAAAAATTGAAATAGAAAGAAACTATGGACATTCTAGGTTTCATATCCGGGGCTTTAATCTCTAATTAATCAACCACAAATTTAAGCCCGGGAATGGAACTGAAAATAAACTTAAACTGAATATTTCCTAGAAAATTGAGTAATTCCATATGAAATTGAGTAATTTCCAAACAATTTAATTCAAAAAGCAGAATATCACTGCTTTTTAATCATTTTAATTTCTTAACTGGAGATATGTTTATCCTTGGCAATCTCTGTTGCACGATATCCTTTAGTTTCTAAATAATGAGTTATAAAGAAGCATAAGTGATTTTAGCATGATCACAAACCCAAGAATGTTTTTCTGCTCTTAAAAAGTTACCTAAAAACTTATCTTCGGTTAAGAACATATTAAACATAAATAATGATCTAAGTATTTAAGTTTCATATATCTGGTGGTGTTCGATGACTGAAATAAAAATTGAAGTTAAGGGTGAAACATGCCCTGTACCATTAATTGAAACCCGAAAAGCACTAAATAAAGCAGAAAAAGGGGATATAATAGAGATCATAGGAACTCACCCTGCTTCCAAGAAAGAAATACCCATGGCAGTTGAAGCGTTGGGCATGGAATTGGTAGATGTCAAAGAAGAAGATGGGGTGTGGCGGATTAAGATCCGCAAGTAAAGGATACGAACTTAAAATGGAGGATAAAAAATGGCTGATGAAACTAATAAACTTGATAAAGCCACCATTATAGTTCACAGTGGAGATATGGATAAAATATACAGTGCTCTTATCGTAGCTAACGGTGCACTTTCAATGGGAATGGAAGCATCGTTGTATTTCACTTTTTGGGGTTTGGAACGCCTTAAAAAAGGTGGGCTTGAGAAGGGGTCCTTATCCAAGATGCACATGCTGGGCATTGGCAAATCCATGATAAATAGTAGGATGAAAAAAGCAAATGTTGCATCCTTAGAAAAGCTCATACAAGATTTCAAAGAACTTGGAGGCAAGATCATAGCCTGCGAAATGACCATGGAAATTATGGGAGTCAAAAAAGAGGAACTCAGAGATGATCTCATAGATGAGTACGGTGCAGTGGGTACTTACATACACGAAGCTCGAGAATCAAAAATAACTTTGTTTATATAAATTGTGAGTTGTACGAGTTTTATTCATATAAAATTTAGCAGGCATGTTGTGGACTGAATTTAGATATAAATTTAGCAGGTGTTTAATAGGCTGAATTTAGAGGGGTGATAAGATGCAGGATAAAAAATATATTTATCTGGATAATGCTTCAGTGACGCGACTGGACGAAAGGGTTTTAGAAGAAATGAAACCATATTTCTTTGACACCTATGCAATACCCACTTCAGAAACAGGATACTCTATGGGTATTGAGGCAAGTGAAGCTCTTGATAAAAGCAGGGAGACAATTGCCAATGCATTGGGAGCTGAGAAAGAAGAATTAATTTTCACCTCAAGCAGCACAGAATCAAGCAACATGGCTTTAAAAGGAGTTGCAATGGCTTTGGGTGACAAAAAAGGTAAACATATAATTGTATCTAAAATTGAAGACTTCCCAGTTTTGAACAGTGCAAAAACTCTGGAAAACCAGGGTTTTAAAGTAACCTACCTTGACGTTGATGAAGACGGCCTGGTTGATGTGGAAAACCTCAAAGAATCCATCACCGATGAGACTATTCTGGTCTCAATACAGCATGCAAACCAGGAAATCGGTACAATACAAGATATTGAAGCCATTGGCCACGTTTGTCATGAAAAAAATGTAATTTTTCACACAGATGCTACCCATACATTCACCAGAGTCCCCATAGATGTTAAAAAATTGCCAGTTGATTTGATTTCAATTTCAGCCCACACAATCCACGGTCCCAGTAGCATAGGTGCTATTTACATCCGTAAAGGAACTCCAATTAAAAAATGGGTTGACGGAGGATTTCAGGAATTTAACAAACGTGCAGGGATTGAAAATATCCCTGGGGCGGTTGGGTTTGCCAAAGCAGTTGAACTGGTAACTCCTGAAGAAAACAAAAAGATTCAAGAGATGCGTGATCATGTTATCAGTAGAATCATGTCTGAAATACCTCAGACAACTTTAAATGGTCATCCAAAAAGAAGAATTCCTCAAAATGCAAATATCACCTTTGAATTTGTGGAGGGAGAGTCAATAACCTTGCATCTGGATATGAGAGGATTTGCAGTGAGCACAGGATCTGCATGTTTTCATCGTTCCCTTAAAGCCAGTCATGTTATTTTAGGGATAGGTGGGGATCCTGAAAGGGCTCACGGTTCAGTTCGACTTACAATGAGTCGTTACAACACAATGGAAGATATTGATGCTGTGGCAGATGCCCTTGTAGAGGTGGTTGGAAAGTTAAGGGCAATAAGTTCACTGGGCAAATAAAATTGAATTTTGCTCATTAAAGAGTTTACTGGCATTTTTAGACTTAAATAATTTTTAAGTTATTATTTTGAATTGATTTAAAGATTTTGAATAAGGAGACTAGATAATTCCTATATAAAATGCAATTAAGCCGATAATAAAACTAAAAATTGCCGTTAAATGTGTGGATTGTTTCTTTTCATTTCTTACTTTTGTTGAAGTATATATTAAGAGAATAGACAATATCCATAATATTGAAGCTCCTACAATGAAAAATAATTGCATATGTTCCTGCCTCCTGATTTAAACATTTATATTTTTATATTAAATTCTGTTAATTTATTTTAGTTACTTGTTCCCATTTGTTAAATTATGGTTTTAAGTATTTCTTTATCTTTTCAAGCAAATTTTATCTTTCAATCTTTCAAACGAACTTCAAAATTCAGCCATTCACATCTACTTAATTATTTGAAAGTCAGTATATAAAAAAAGCTGATTTTGTAATATATAATAGTGCAATAAGGTCTGAATTTGGTTTAATTCTGGAAAAACTATTTCTTTATTCAAAATCTACAATTAATTACTTGCAGTTAAACACAGATGTTAGTTTAAACTTGTAGAATAAATCGATTAAGAAATAATATTATAAGATGGGAAATTTCACTACTATTCACATAATGGAAGGATTAATAGTTTTTCTCTTCTTTCCCTGTTCATAATATTCTGATTTTCTTTTGTTTGTACTGTTTGTGTTTCTTGTAACTGTCTTATTAAAATTAGGTGAATACATTATTTTTCATAGAGCATCAATTTTAAATTTGGTATCGAAAGCTGCTATTTTTGGAAATAACGGTCTATTTTACCATAAACAAAAAAAAGCTCCAATATTATTTAAATCACATTTATACGATTAAAAATCATTTATATCCTCTTTTACTTACTTAAAATCCATATTCACGTATAAAGAAACTTTACTTGTTTTAGTTTAGTAATACGACCTTTATCATATCTACATAAAAACATTAAATAGGCTTTTTTTGATTAAATAAGGTTTAAGATAAGCTATTTTACTAAAAGATGGAATAGATAAGTTTTATACCAAAGTGGTGAATTTAAAAACTTCATAGAGGGCCTTAAATTCAAAACACGACTTTATGACGGTCTTTTTTTGAAAAAAAAATAAAAACATTTATATGCAAAGTTAATGTTACCATCTTATAGTGTCTAAGGTTCTATGGCTTTAATTCATAGGACAAAAAGACATGGAGGCGGTATAATTAAGTGGAAATTATTTATGGCAATGTTTCTCTTGTGTGGGGTGGCATTACTTAATTTAAGTGATGCAGCAGCCTCAAATGTAAATTCCACCAATTCTAGTGCTCCTCATGTGACAGCAGTAGATCCATCCAACAACGCAGTGAATGTTCAAGTGAACAAGGTGATCAACGTCACCTTCAATGAATCAATAAAAAAAGGCAGTAATTGGATAGAACTTCAAAACAGTAACGGAACACTGGTACCTATCAGTACTTCTATCAGCGGTAACGTGTTAACTATAACACCAAACAACAATTTAACTAACGGAATTAAATACACAGTACTTATACACACAGGCAGTGTAACGGATTTAGCTGGTAACAATGTAGCTGGTTATGTAACCCGTTTCACAACTGACGGTACTGCACCCACTGTAAAAAGTTCAGATCCATCCAACAAAGCTGTTGATGTTCTTCTAAACAAGGTGATTAAGGTCACCTTCAGCGAGGCAATAAAAACAGGCAGTAATTGGATAGAACTCCAAGACAGTAACGGAACAATCGTACCTATCAAAACTTCTATCAGCGGTAACGTGTTAACAGTAACACCACTCAGCAATCTAAGTGAAGAAACTAACTATGTTCTGCTCATACATACAGGCAGTGTAACGGATTTAGCTGGTAACAATGCAGGGGGTTATGTGACCCGGTTCAGAACTGACACTCCTTTTAATCAAGCAGCATTCAATCAGATTATGAGGACAGCTTCAAAATTTGGATATTGCAGTGGAATCAGTACAGCTTCAGGTATTGCAAAATGTTGTCGCGGTGACTGTTGGGCTATGAGTGCTTATTTGTTCCAGCGTTTATCTGCAGCAAATATTACCTGTAGGATAGAACAGTACTCTACATCCTCTTCATCGAGACACAGATCTGTCCAATATTTGTTGAATGGTTCATGGGTAAATGTTCCATATGCAACATGGGGATTTAATTGGAATTTCAGAAACACAGCCAACATTAAATATGGATGTACTATAGCTCAATCTTAAAGGAACGTACTATAGTTCAATCCAAAAATGTTTGGAGTAAATGAATAATATGAAAGCAAGTCAACAGTTAAAGCAAACTGTTGATTAAACCTTTTTTATTTTTTTGTTAGAATTTGATCTATTCAAGATGGTCTATTTTTGCACAGCTATTTCTTGCAGGGATAATCAATTTGTTTTAGATTGGTTATTATCATCTTATTATATTCCAAATTAACTTCGAAATATTTAATTTAACCATTACTTGAATATAATCTACTCATAATCATAACTGTTATACTTGGGCTTTGATTATGGTTCGGTTTCATATCTGGTTATGGTGCTGGTTTTAATGTCGATTGTTGCCCAGTTAGTGTCGATTGCTTTGCCCAATTATGTACAAATAAATCTGTGATTTTTCATCTACTTTAACTGGTTTCCATCCTCCCAATGTCCAGTAATACGAAACAATCCGAGTTCCGGGCTTAACCTCTTTTAATAATTTTTGTTTCAACCGTTGATTCGTTCCTCGCCATAAAAACAGGGTCACTACAGTTGCAGGACTCAGGTTCTGGTGGAAAAAATTGCCCCAAACAATTTTCACATGTTTTCGAAGACTGAATACTGATACTGCCATCATGGACCAGAGCACACGTAATGGGTCTATTTCTATTCCCACAGCTCTTGCATGGTACATTTTGGCTGCCGTTTGTACAATCCTGCCATCGCCAGACCCTAGATCATAGACAATATCTTCTGAACTGACATCAGCAATATCCAGCATCTTCTTCACGACTTCTTTAGAAGCAGGCTGCCAACCTGCGCCTACAATAAATGTCCATAGTACCCATGTTGCCGATAAAACAAGTACTATGAATATAATTAAGAAAATTGTGGATATGGCTAGCACATTTGAAGCTCCTTTTTTTTACTGTTTTAAATTATGCCAATTCATGAATATATTTTTGTTATTAAGAAGTTATCATGCTTTTAAATTAAAAATTATTTTTTATATTTTTTTTGTTAATATGTTCATTGTATTTCGTATTTTTAATATGGATCAAGTGTCATATTATAAAGTTAATAAAGAATTTAAAAAATTCAAAATAAGATTGTAATAAAAATTCAAGAATCTAAAAGACTCTCTAAAATATGTTTCATTTGATTGGTAGGTTGCATCTGGTTGGTAAAATCGATTCGGTGGGGTCATGTTTTTGGTGGAAAATTTGAATTCACCACCCAATCAACAGGTCTGACACCTATTTTTCCATATTCCGTTTCAGTATTTAGGGTTTAGAAATCCCTGAAAAACTTAAATAAACCAAAATGAGAGGTGAATAAATGTACAGGAAAATACTTTTACCCACCGATGGATCAGAAAATGCAAAACGGGCTGGAAAACATGCTATATGGATTGCAGATGTCAGTAAAGCAGATATTGTTGTTTTAAATGTGGTGGAACCATATTATCCGAGGATGCCGACTATGCCCAATTTCAGGGAAAACCTTTACAATGAATTAAGGGAAGAAGGCCGTAGAGCTGTTGAAAAATTTAAAAAAGATTTAGAAGATAATCAATGTAAAGGAGTATGTGAAAATATCAATCTAACCACTGAAATCAAGGAAGGAAAACCATATCTTGAGATACTTAGGACCATTGATGAAGAGGGTATTGATCTGGTGGTTATGGGAGCATCTGGAAGGCACGGTCTGGACAGATTCATGCTGGGAAGCGTTACAGAAAGAGTGGTAAGAGAATCTAAATCTCCTGTTTTGGTTGTACCATAAATTCTTCCAAGAATTTCTTTTAAAAAGAAGATTTAATAAAAAGAAGATTTAATTTAAGGTTTTTTAATTCCCCCAAAAGCTGAAGGATTACATCGAGTTTCAATTGACTGCATAAAATATATGAATAGATCGTATCTGGTTTAATGAGATTTAATTAACTGGAGATCTTTGTGAAGGCTCAAAATATATAATTTAAAATATACAAGAGATATAAAAAACTATTATTTGGAAAAGTTAAAGTAAAATAATAAATGTATGTTTTAGTGGCAGGTGAATTTATGTCAAGTGTGAGCCGGAGGGAAAGAGAAAGGGAACAGAGGCGAAATGATATCACTGTCGCAGCTGAGAAACTATTCTTTTCCAAGGGTTATGATGGTGTTTCCATGAATGATATTGCCAAAGAAGCAGAGCTTAGTAAAGCAACTCTTTATCTTTACTTTGATAATAAAGAAGCACTGTTTTTTTCCATTGTCCTGCGTGGAACCATAATTTTAAATGAAATTATTAAACAGGAAATTAGTAAATTTGAAAAGGGTATTGAAAAACTTGGTGCATTATTAGATGCATACTTTGAGTTTGCTCAAAATTATCCTGACTATCTTAAGATCTACAACTATTTCCAGTCCGGAAAATTTGATTTAAAAAATATATTAACAAATGACTATATGAAAAAAATTATTAGCCAATCAAATGGAGTTGTTAATATTCCCTTTGATTTTTCCAATTCAGATATTTCATATTCAAATGAGGTTATGAAACTACAAAATGAAATGTTTTTAACGGTCTATGAATCGGTAGAAATAGGAATGGCTGATGGAACAATATGTTCTGATGTTGATCCAACAGAAATTGCAGTTTTAGTAATCTTGATCACTGAGAATATTCTTAATATGCGCCCAGATCTTAAAAATGCACTTGAGAAACAAAGTATTCATCAAAAGAAATTTGTAGTTGATACAATTGATTTGTTGAATCAAATGCTGGGAAATATCAAAAAATCTCAATGATCAGAGAATAATCCGAATTTATCAAGATCTTGATATTTTAACCAAGTCAAGTTGATATAAGTGTATTGAACCAACTTTCTAATTTTTTCCTATTTTTTTTCATGTGGAATTTGGATTTGTTTTCAAAAGTTCCACATTCTAAAATGTTTGATTTTAAAGATAGTTGAAACAAAAACTATATAAAGAATTAAACATCAGTTATAAAATGACTGATGGTAATATTATTACTAAAGGTCATTAAAATTTCACAACTTGAATAAAGGAGGAATGAAATGCGATCTGTAGAAATAAATAGGGATATGGATGCCAAAAAGAAGCTAATAATGACTTTATATTGGATAAACCGAAAAACAGCAACGATTGAGGGATGTGCTCCATTTTTAATTCGAAGGATCAAAACAGAAGAAAACACTCTATTGGCAGAGGAAGGAAAATTTTTAAAATTTTCTGAGAATGTTTTAGGGGATGTGTTGACGAATATGGAGGACTTAAAATTGGTCGAGTTCGATATTAATTTTGGTAAAGAAGATATAAGAGCATCTATCTATGAAAACACCCTCTCTGTATCTTTATCAAGAACAAAGGAACTGGAGGATGAAATAATTGAAAAACTAAAACAAGAATCAGAAAGAAAATACCCTCATGTGTGTTCAAAATTTCACAAGCGTTTGGGAATCTATAATAAATATTAGTTTTTATATTGACTTTTGATGGATTTATCGATGCACTGGATTATATATACAGTGAATAAGTGTTAACTTCACCTTTTTACTTTACTAAATGTATATGAAAAATTATATATACTACAAACTAACGGTTATTAAATAACCATTGGTCATAATATAACCATGGGTTTAGTATGGTAAATATCTGGAAAGAAATGGTTTCTGGAAAGAATGGTTAAGAATATATATTTGTTCAAAACCAGGCATATTACTTTAAAAAGTGTTGAAATTTATTAATCAATCGAGAAGATTTAAATGGAAGGATTAAAACAGAAAAAACTAAATTTAGAGGATAATCTCTATAAAAATCGGCGCATAATTCTATTTATAGTTTTTATAGGCATATTCATGTCGAGTTTGGATGCTTACATGGTAAGCATAGCTCTCCCTAACATCACAACATCACTCAACGTTAACATCACTCAATCCCAATGGGTGATAACCGGATACCTCCTTGTAATGACCGGCTTATTCATACCCCTTGGAAAGGCCTCGGAATACACTGGAAAGACAAAAATGTTCATTGCAGGATTTTCCCTTTTTACCGTAAGCTCCCTTGCATGTGGAATTGCGACGAATCTTGACCAACTGACAATATTCCGTCTTATCCAAGCTGCAGGGGCTTCAATGGTGCTTGGAGTTGGGGGTGCGATTATATTTCTGGTAGCATTGCCTGAAGAACGGGGAAGGGTAATGGGATACTTGGGGGCAGTTACATCTATAGCTGCACTTTTAGGTCCAGTAATTGGGGGTTTGATTACAGAATTATTGGGATGGCATTATATGTTCTTAATAAATGTTCCAATTGGTATTCTGCTCTTTATATTTGCTTTAAAATACCTTAAAATTCCTGAAGTAACTTCTGAAAGATTTGAAATGGACTGGATAGGAGCTTTAAGTTTAATAGTTTTTGTAACCTCCTTTTTGATGTTCTGCAGCGAACTTCAAAGTGGAATTAAGATAACTTCTCAATTAGCGATCTATGGTGTTCTGGGTTTACTTTCACTTTTGGCATTCATATTAAAGGAATCAAAATATGAAAAACCATTGTTGGATCTATCCATATTCAAAAATAAACTGTTCACACTTGCAATCCTGAGCATGATGCTATTCAACATGGCCATAGCTGTTGCAAATTTCCTTGGACCATTCTACTTCCAGGGAGTTATGGGTTACAACCCCTCACAAGTAGGTCTATTGTTTTTGATGGTACCGTTAATTATGGTGGTTGCATCTCCACTTGGAGGATGGATCTATGATAAACACCACCAAAAATACGCAGCTGCATCTGGAGTGATTTTAGCAGCATTTGCATTCTTTTTAATGGCTTATGCATTCTCAAAAATGAACATAATTCTTATTATGCTGTCATTTGCTTTGTGGGGTGTTGGAAGAGGATTGTACAATGGACCTAACGGTACCGAGACAATGAGTGCTCTTCCCCCTCAAAGGACTGCAACCGCATCAACTGTAATGTTCACAACAGGAAGCCTTGCAATGGCCATTGGAATTTCACTTGCAACTGTGGCTTTAACCCTGCAACTGAGTATGGCCGGTTACAATGGAGCTGTACTTGCAGCAGGACATGCACTGCTTTCAAGCTCAATCAGTGCCATTATACTGGTTGCAGGTTTTGTGTGTGTGGTATCATCCATTGTGGCGGTATTAAGAAACATTTGAATTGTTACAATTTGGAATAAATATTATTATTCAAATTTAATTAAATTATTAAAAACATGAATAATGAAATAAGAGGTGTGTTAAATGGACATTGAAATTTTTCCCCACAGATATTTGAGTGCGGACACAACTGAGAAGTTATTGAGGGATCTTGAGGAAATTGAAGGTGTAAAAAGAATGGTTTTACAGGGACAGAGACTTCCTCCCGCAGAAAGTGGACATCCAGATCGTAGAATCATAACAATCAAAGGTGAAGAAATTGATTTGCAAGTTAAAACAGGCAGGGTTTTAATGGAAATTGAAAGTGAAGAGATTATAAGTAGCATAAAACATGTATGTAAGGATAATTTGCCATTTGGTTTCAATATCCATGTTGGAACTTTCATAAGGAAACAAAAAACGGTTACAGATAAGTTGAAGTACGGAGAAAATCTAGATGAACTGCCAGAGAACATGATTGGTTTAACTGACCAGAATGCACTGCTCAAAGAACGAGCAACCATAATTAAGAGAAAAAATTAATTTGAGTTGGTTACGTTCATTGGAATTAGTAAGGTCTGTTTGATAAATCAAAGAGGATTAGTTAACAATTAAGAAATATTGCTTTAATTAATCCTAAATCATTTTTTTATTTAATTTAGTAACTTTTAATGTCGGTTTAAGTTATAGTTTTGTTTAAAGTTATAAAATAAGAATAAAAACCTTTTAAACAATCAGTAAATACTAAAACAGATATCATGGCTGTTCTTTTATTAATATGTTGGATTGGTAACATACATTTGCTGTGGCATTTTTTGCCGGGAATCTAAAAGTAAATGGGATGTTGCTGACAGCTGTGTTTCATACTATGAAGATGCAGGGGCTGAGTGTTTTGAAGTTAAAAATTTACAACAGCTATCTGATCTTATAAGTGAAATTTAACATGTTAAATTGTTTTTTTGTTTTATAAATAATACCATTTAAAACCAACCACACCATTTAATAATAGTGTAATCAATAAGTCTAATTTTAAAATATTTTAAAAAATTTAAGAAGTAATAAACGTTTTAAAGTAATGAATATGAATTTAAGACATTATACAATCCTTCAAGTGCTTAAAATTTAAGCATACCCAAAAATGGGTGTTCAAGTTAAATACAGGTTTAAACATGTTTAAAAAGATAGTCATTATCATAGCATTCTTATTTGCAATTGCGCTTGCCTACAGTTATTTTATTGAACCATACATGATTGAAACCAAGGAAATTACGATTCAGTCGGATCAGATTCCTGCGGAGTTCAACGGTAAAACAATAGTATTTATAACTGACATTCACTGCAGCCAGTTTTTCAGTGCCGAAAGAGTTGGAAGTCTTGTAAATCAGGTGAATGCATTGAATCCTGACATGGTTCTGCTTGGAGGGGACTATGTGACCGATGATACGGCATACATTCAACCATGTTTCTCTCAGCTTTCTAAACTCAAGGCCCCCCTTGGAGTTTACGGCGTTCTTGGAAACAACGACCCGTACAATGCAACTATAGCTGCAATGGAAAATGCAGGGATCACTTACATAGGTAACAAAGGGCTTTGGATTGAAGAGAACGGTCAAAGAATTCGTTTAGGTGGTGTTGGAGATCTTGACACGGATATTCCGTACCAGGGACCTACCATAGGTGCTGTAAATTCAAGTGATTTTGTTATAATGGTTTCACACAAACCTGACTATTTCCCACTTCTAAATAAAAAGCTGGTGGATCTCATGTTTGCAGGCCACACTCACGGAGGACAGGTCACATTTTTCGGACTTTGGGCACCATTTACAGGTTCAAAGTATGGGCAGAAGTATCTCACAGGGGTAAAAGAATCAGGTAACAGTACAATGATAGTAAGTAACGGAATAGGAACTGTAAAGGTGCCTTTAAGGTTTTTTGCAAGGCCTCAGATCATTGTGGTGAAGTTAGAAAGAACGAGTTAGTGGCTGAATTAGGAGATATTACGAATTGGATTGTTAAATCAAGAGATGAATCAAGGGATATTCAAATTGTGGATATTTCAATTGTGATTAGATAGTTTACTTCTAATTAACCTAATTCCACATTAATTATTCCTTGACACTCCGTTCTTTGATACATTTCCGTTCTTTGATATACTCCTATTTTTTCCCAATTTTTTCTTCTAATTCTTTCTTATTCTCCAGTATAACCTTTTCAAGGGGATTAATTTCTAAAGCCTTATCATAATAGTCAAGGGCTTCACGATATCTTCCAAGTTTATTGAGAATCATGCCTTTATTATTTAA